>NZ_VMKV01000030.1:0-4310 GCF_013276335.1 Streptococcus sp. 2100
GCTGCCTCGACATGGCTGTGCCCCTCTTTGATGTAATCTAATGCTCGCTGTTTAAAATCTGTACTATATGCCATAGCTTTATTATAACATGCTTGTTTGAAACTAAGCAACTATAACATTTTCCAAGGTAAATAATTAGAATGGTGTTCTAATACAGACACGCCTAATTTACCTTTATTATATTTTATAGACCTACTAAGTAAGTTATAAGCCTCCGTAGCACTTTTAGTGAAAAGCACATTGCAGTTACTGGCACTTAGAAAATTTTTAATTTTTTTCTTAACAGCCTCATATTCATTAGAAAAAATTAAATCATTTTTTGAATTATGTCTCTTAATGTTTATTGGAATTCCTGAATAAACTTCTGTTAATTTATTAACAACAGCTTTTGGCTTGGGAACTGTAGCTGCATTATCAAAATAAATAATATCTGATGTTTGAAAAGAAAATAAATTCCTCAACATATTTCACCACTTTGAAAATCTACTACCATTAAAAATTTCTACTTCCTAAGATTTAAAATTCGATTTATGTAATACATTGTATTGGCACATCTTTTGGGAAATACAACTGAACCATTTAATACTACTACAGAAACTTCATCACTACTATGGCTTCTGCTGACTTCTCATGATTCCTTGTTACTATGCTTTAGGCGCTCATGAAACCTCACGGAATCAGTCCCAGATCTTTCTTCCTTTATAACAGAGGACGTTAAAAGGTTACAGTGAAAATAGGAAATCGGACGCAGAGTCTTTGGACTCTAGGAAGATTTATCTTTTTCACACAAACCTTAGTCCGAATTCAATTACTTTCATGACTTACAGATATAAGTTACGACTACCTATATAAACTTTAGAGTTCTTGGCTATCTCATCTGCTAGATAGGCTTTCCTAGCACCTCTCTGTTCCTAGAACCAGGATTTCGCTATTCTTTCCTCTAACGTTTTTTACTCTAACGTCAGGGTCTATCTCCAGACCGTCTTCGTCCGCTACCTCACGATAGTCAGGATTGAGGGGCGCTGTTGGGTTCATCGGTAGCTAGTGCCCACAGAGGACTTGTTCCTCAGATGTAGGCCATGACCCGTCGTACCTAAAAAACTATCCGACCTTGACTTAAGACCAGATAGTTCATCATTTTTATTTTTCAGCTGTAAGGGCAGCCATTGTGATGTAGTTGTATGGTTTGTTGAAGTGTGGCAAGAAGAAGAGGTCTGTCAATGCCAATTTATCAATTGTTACATGCTCTTGGATAGCAAGTGAGAACATGTGAATTCCCATGCTGATTGAAATATCGTGTGAAACCATTTGGGCACCAAGAATTTCACGGCTATCTTTGTCAAAGACAATCTTAATCGCTACTTCATGGTTATCGTGTTTCATGAATTCTGGTTTTTGAAGATCGTTAAATCCTGTCTCAGTCGCATTGTAACCTGCAGCTTTTGCTTTTTCAAGAGTCAAACCAGTTGAAACCATGTGAAGACCATAGATTGAGATACCGTTTGAACCTTGAACACCGATTCCTTCCAATTCATGTCCACAAGCATTGTAGGCACCAACGATACCAGTACGAACTGCGTTTGAAGCAAGGGCGATGTAGCTTGTGTCTTTACGAGCATTATCATAGACAGTCGCACAGTCACCAACTGCAAATACACCTGGAATTGAAGTTTCTTGTTTCTTATCTACAAGGAAAGCACCATTTCGGAAGAGTTCAATCTTACCGTCAGCAAGAGCTGTGTTAGGACGGAAACCAACCGCAAGAACAACCATATCCACATCAAAAGTTTCTTTATCGGTAATCAAGCGTTCAACTTTACCGTCACCTTCGATTGCTTTAACAGTTTGACCAAGAGCCAAGCGGATGTTGTGGTCTTCCAAGTTCTTCGCCATCATTTGTGTAAAGTCTTTGTCATAGTAACCGTTCAAGACAGTATCAACGATATCGACAAGGACAACTTCTTTTCCAAGACGCTCAAAGGCTTCAGCAAGTTCAACACCAATGTAACCACCACCAACAACGGCGATACGGTCAAGGTGTTGGCTCTTGTCAGCAAGTTTATTGATCACTTCTTCAGCGTTTTGGTACAATTTCACGAATTGTACGTTTTCAAGAGTTGCTTTAAATTCGCGGTTTCCTTTAAGAATTTCAACACCTTCTATTGGTGGCAAGATTGGTGTAGAACCTGTAGCGAAAATCAATTTCTCGTATGATTCTTTGTGCTCTTTTCCTTCAACTTCGGCTGTGACTACTTTGTTATCATAGTCGATTGAAAGAACAGGTGAGTTCATGTAAACCTTAGCACCTTTAGCTTCCAATTTTTCTTTATCAGAATAGAACAAGCCTTCAGCACCGTCAATTTGATTACCAATCCAAAGAGCCATTCCACATCCTAGGAAAGAGATGCTAGAGTTTTGGTCAAATACAACAATTTCGTTCTCATTTCCAAAATTATCCAACATAGTATTAATACATGCTGTACCAGCATGGTTAGCACCGACTACAACAATTTTACTCATAAAAAATTTCCTACTTTCATTCTAAATTTACCTTACTAGTATACCATTTATTGTCAGCGTTTACCAGAGGTTTGCTATTACTTTATCATTTTTTATCAAAAACAATTCTCCATTTATCCTAATTTCAAGCCTAATGAATTTTTTTAAGCATATTTCTTGACTTTTTCCAAATTTAATTTATGAAAATTCTAGCTTTATGGTATTATAATAACATGAAAATAAAATACAAGGTCTTCCATTTATATAATTATTTGATATTGCAACTTATTTTCTACAAAAGAAAAAAGTTGCTAGCTTGCCTCTTCGTTCACATTCTGAACTCCTAACGGGAACCACTATCACTATTTCATTAGTTAATGAGTGAGCAGATATCTTACTCTAAAAATCCTTTGATTTGCTCAAAAAGCTTGAATACCATTTCAATGCCATTAGTCAAGAATCTGAGTTGATGGAAATCAATTATCAAGCAGGAATAGCCCCCGTCACTGTTCATCCAGACCTGTTTGAACTGATTTCACTTGGTTTAGAGCATAGCCTAGCACTCTATAGCCAGCTCAACATCAGTATTGATCCCCTAATTCAAACCTGGCGCATTGGTTTTTCAGATGCCAAAGCTGCACAACCTCAAGAAATTGAAGCGGTGCTGTCTCTAATCAATCCTCATGATATCGAGTTAGATTCTTCTACTTCCATTGTATTCTTAAAGCAGAAAGGAATGAAAATCGATTTAGGTTGTTTAGTCAAGGGTTATAGTGCAGATAAAGGGTGCCCAATTTCTTAGAAAAGAGGGTATGACTTCTGCCTTGATCAATCTGGGAGGGAGTATCCTGACCATTGGAAAAAATCAGGCAAGAGGGGATAACCCTTGGCAAATCGAGATTCAAGATTCAGCCAATCCGAGGGGAAATCACTTAATGACCATTCCCGTTGTCAATCAATCTGTCGTGACTTCAGGCATTTATGAACGTCACCTGACAGTCGATGGACAAGATTACCATCACATTTTTGACAATAGACTTCCTGCAAAACTAGAATCCTAGTTCATGATTGATAATACCAACAATCAAATTCATTCGTAATCCGAAGCGTTTACGATGATTTCGATAGGTTGTTGAAAATATTTTAAACGTTTTCATAGTGAAATGAAATAAGAACAGGACAAATCGATCAAGACAGTCAAATCGATTTCTAACAATGTTTTAGAAGTAGAGGTGTACTATTCTAGTT
Organism: Streptococcus sp. 2100; assembly: GCF_013276335.1. Classification (NCBI taxonomy): domain Bacteria; kingdom Bacillati; phylum Bacillota; class Bacilli; order Lactobacillales; family Streptococcaceae; genus Streptococcus; species Streptococcus sp. 2100. The sequence goes on from NZ_VMKV01000030.1 coordinate 3,748, forward strand.
TCAATCTACTATACTTTGTCAAAAATACTCTCAACCTTGATTCTCTCCTTAGATAGCGCATGGTTACAGGCTTTCTCTTCAGCTATTAGCGGCTTGAGTTTGCTGGATTTACGTGGAGTTTGTGCTTGAGGATATATCTTCATGAGCCCTTGATAACCACTGTCAGCCAAGATTTTACCAGCTTGTCCGATATTTCTGCGACTCATTTTGAACAACTTCATATCATGACAATAGTTCACAGTGATCTCCAAAGAAACAATTCTCCCTTGACTTGTGACAATCGCTTGAGCCTTCATAGCGTGGCATTTCTTTTTACCAGAATCATTCGCTAATTGTTTTTTAAGGCGATGGATTTTTACTTCCGTCGCATCAATCATTACCGTGTCCTCAGAACTGAGAGGAGGTCTTGAAATCGTAAAACCACTTTGAACAAGAGTTACTTCAACCCATTGACTCCGATGGGTTAAGTTGCTTTCGTGGATACCAAAATCAGCCGCAATTTGTTCATAAGTTCGATATTCTCGCACATATTGAAGTCGCCATAAGAAGGTATTCTAGGCTTA
>NZ_VMKV01000031.1:0-19037 GCF_013276335.1 Streptococcus sp. 2100
AGCTGACTTCGTCAGTTCCATCTACAACCTTAAAACAGTGTTTTGAGCAGCCCGCAGCTAGTTTCCTAGTTTGCTCTTTGATTTTCATTGAGTATTACTTCATTTTCTTCTGAAATGGAGTTGTTACCCAGTCTATGCTATTGAAAATACGCCAAAACTTCTAAGGGTTTGTGAGCGATATAATCAGGTTGATAGTTTAGTAGATCTGCTTGCTCTCCAAATCCCCAAGTGATGGCCAATTTCTGAATACCTGTTTCTCGAGCTCCCAGCATATCAAACTTGGTATCTCCGATGATGATGGCTTGTTCTGGTGCTAGTTGATGTGCCTGCAAGGCTTGGTGAATGACATCTGCCTTATGGGGTGCTTCAGGGCTAGAACCATAAATGCCATCAAAGAAATGATGGATTTCCAAGTTTTTTGCCATGTCTTGAGCAGTAGATGTATTCTTTGTCGTGGTGATGTAGAGTGGATAACTGCTCGATAACTCCTCAAGCAAGTCTATAATCTGAGGAAAGAGTTGAGTTTCATAGATGCCTTTTGCCTTATAGTAAGAACGATATATCTGCACGGCTTCAGAAATTTGGTCTTTGGACAGGCAGGTCGCAAAACTACTTTCAAGAGGTGGTCCCATAAAACCACGAATAGTTTTGGCATCAGGGCTAGGTACCCCCAGCTCTTTAAAGGTATAGGTAAAGGCATTGTGAATCCCGATAGAACTATCAACGAGGGTTCCATCCAAATCGAAAAAAATCGCTGTGATAGAGGTCATGGTTTCTCCTATTTGATAAGCTTATTCTCCGAAAATTTCTTTTTGGAGGCGACGACCAGTAGGGGTGGTAGCGAGTCCACCTTCAGCTGTTTCACGAAAGGCAGTTGGCATGCTTGCTCCTACTTGGTACATGGCATCGATCACTTCATCCACAGGGATTTTAGATTCAATACCTGCCAAGGCCATGTCTGCTGCGATGAAAGCAAAGCTAGCTCCCATGGCATTACGTTTGACACAGGGAACTTCGACCAAACCTGCAACAGGGTCACAGATGAGGCCTAGCATATTTTTAATGACAAAGGCAATAGCTTGACTGGCCTGATAAGGTGTTCCACCTGCAGCCAGAGTCAAGGCGGCAGCACTCATAGCAGAGGCTGAACCAACTTCAGCTTGACACCCGCCCTCAGCACCTGAGATGGAGGCATTGTTTGCGATGACTAGTCCAAAGGCACCAGCAGCAAAGAGGAAATCCAATTGTTGCTCGTGGCTGAGGTCTAATTTTTCAATAGCAGCAGTGAGAACGGAAGGGAGACAACCGGCACTTCCTGCGGTAGGAGTAGCGCAGACCAAGCCCATTTTAGCATTGTGTTCATTGACTGCGATAGCATTTCGGGCAGCAGAGAGAATCGTGTAATCTGATAAAGTTTTTTCGTTTTTGATGTAGTGATCCAATTTGGCAGCATCTCCACCTGTCAGGCCACTACGAGATTTATTTTCATTGAGGCCAAGTTGGACAGAGGCTTTCATAACTTCCAGATTGCGTTCCATGAGAAGGAAGACTTCTTCACGTTCGCGACCGGTCAATTCAAACTCTGTTGTAATCATGAGTTCTGCGACATTTCCTTGAAAGTCCAGATCTGCTTGCTCGACCAATTCTTTGATAGAATAAAACATGCTTCCTCCTATTTAAAGAAATTGACATTGTGGAGATGAGGGATTTTTCGAATTTCTTCGATAGCCTCATCACAGTTGCGACTGTCAACTTCGATAATCATAATGGCTTTTTCACCAGCTTTTTCACGAGTGACATTCATCTGGGCGATATTGATACCATAGCGGGAAAGCGCCTCTGTTACAAGAGCAATCATGCCTGGAATATCTTGATGAACGATGATGATAGTCGGTGTATTCATATTGAGAGAGACGGCAAAACCATTGAGTTCGGTTACCTGAATATTTCCTCCACCGATAGAAATACCAGTCACGCTGATGGTCTTGTGGACATTTTTGACGGTAATTTTAGTGGTGTTGGGGTGAGGGGCATTGCTGTCTTTCTGAATGGTCCAGACAATCTTGATACCACGCTTGTGGGCAATCTCCAGACTGTTTGGAATTTCAGGATCATCTGTATCCATGCCTAAAATACCTGCAACAAGGGCTAGGTCTGTTCCGTGACCACGATAGGTCTTGGCAAATGAGTTAAAAAGTTGGAATTCAACTTCTGTCGGAGTATCATCAAAAATGGAAGAGACAATCTTCCCAATACGAACAGCACCAGCGGTATGGCTACTAGATGGGCCAATCATAACTGGTCCGATGATATCAAAGACAGATTGAAAACGAAGTGATTTCATCAGTTTCCCCTTATAAAAATTCTTATCTCTATTATATCAAAGAATGAGGGTCTTGACTTTAATTGTGGATGAAAACCTTTCTAATACCTCAAATAGCATAAAAATAGTATCTTTTATGACAAAAAACACCTTATCTAGGGAAATAAAAAATAATTTTGTAATATTTCTACATAAAAGTGTCAAGAAACGGTAATATTTAAAGGGTATGATAGAACTATAGAAAGAAGGAGAATTTTCGAATATGAAATCAATAACTAAAAAGATTAAAGCAACTCTTGCAGGAGTAGCTGCCTTGTTTGCAGTATTTGCTCCATCATTTGTATCTGCTCAAGAATCATCAACTTACACTGTTAAAGAAGGTGATACACTTTCAGAAATCGCTGAAACTCACAACACAACAGTTGAAAAATTGGCAGAAAACAACCACATTGATAACATTCATTTGATTTATGTTGGTCAAGAGTTGGTTATCGATGGCCCTGTAGCGCCTGTTGCAACACCAGCGCCAGCTACTTATGCGGCACCAGCCGCTCAAGATGAAACTGTTTCAGCTCCAGTAGTAAGTGAAACAGTTGTTTCAACTGTAAGCGGATCTGAAGCAGAAGCCAAAGAATGGATCGCTCAAAAAGAATCAGGTGGTAGCTATACAGCTACAAATGGACGTTATATCGGACGTTACCAATTAACAGATTCATACCTGAACGGTGACTACTCAGCTGAAAACCAAGAACGTGTAGCAGATGCCTACGTTGCAGGACGTTACGGTTCATGGACTGCTGCTAAAAACTTCTGGCTTAACAATGGCTGGTATTAAGAACTAACGAACAAATAATATGTAAAGAGTCGAGGAAATCCCTCGGCTTTTTTATCTTTCCTTCGCTTGGTAATAGATCTCTACTTCTTTTTTGAGATGAGACAGCAGAGAAGTTTCCTCGGTTAGCTCCAGAAGGGAGAACCCTTTTTGGATAAGTTTAGAATCGTCTGTACAAATCCCAATACGGACATAGCAGATAGCCAGCCTGTCGTAGCTTTTCTTATTCTTGGCGTCCTCTAGTAAAGTGTAGCAGATTTGCTTACACATGTTTTTATCTTGATTGTATAGATAGAGTGTGGAAAGGTTGAGCAGGATTGCTATTCGCAAGTCATATAAATGTTGATAGTTTTTATAGACTTCTAGGCGTTGCAATATTTTTCCAGTGATGAGATGGAGGTATTCAATGGGAAAACTGAAAAGAATGGTATTGAGGATTTTTAGATCACTCTCATACCATGTATCTTGTTTTTCAATTTTTCTCCAAAGTTTTTTGACAACCTGTTCTGCGTGATCTGATAGTTCACCTGCCCCGTGTTGACGGATATAAATGACAACTTCAAGCATATCTCTGATTTCTTCTATAGGGAGATCGTGGTGGGTCTTGAGGTAGTCTTGGCATTTTTGAAATAAATTGACAAGATCGCTGGTCCCGATAATGGAACGCATATTGAGATAGGTTTGCATAATCTCTGTGCGTTGACTTGGTTGATAAAGTTGACAGATATATTCAAACTCTTCAAAACTCATATTGATTTGACGGAGAAGAAATTCCATATTTTCATATTTTGGGGTTGTCTTGCCACTTTCGATTTTTGATAAGCTGGTTCTTGAGAGAACACCCTCACAGACCTCTTCTTGGGTCAGCCCCTTTGACTCACGTATTTCTTTATAGACCTTTCCGAAATCATAACGCATGATTTTCTCCTTTCTGTGAAAAAAGTTAACAAATAATAAAATCTTGTTAAAAATATTGTATCATAGCAGTGTAAAAAGTAAAAAAGAAAGTAAAAATAAATTTGTGAAAAAAGTTAACGTAATTTTGAAATGAGCTTAATAAGAGGTATGATGTAGGTAGAAAATAAAGATAGGAGAAAAAGTATGAATAAAAAAATATTTTGTATTCTAGTATGTATTATATCATTGATTAGTCTGGCTATAATCTTTCCATGGGGCTGGCCGATATAATGTAAGGGAGCTTGAGTTGTTAAAGGAGGCTTAGTCCTTGGACAAAAATCTGCTGTACTACAATGCTTGGAAAGATATCAAGAACAAAGAATGATACGGTTGAAAATAAACTAATTCAAGAACTACTGGGCAGTGATTGAGGTTTGGGTGACATCAAAGAAAAGTTAGATGAATTCTAAAGAATTGAGTATTTCTATGTTAAAAAAATATCCTTGTACGATGCAACATGACCAGTCAGATTGTGCTGCGGCAGTTGTTTCAACAGTTCTTTTATCTTACAAAAAGGAACTATCAATCATGAAGATTAGGGAAATTATTGGTACAGACATGTATGGAACGACTGTCAGTGGTATTGTTTCAGGTCTGAATAAGTTGAATTTTACAGTAAAAGCTGTTCGAGTAGCACTGGAAGATTTGACTCCAAAATTAACATTTCCTGCGATTCTTCAAGTTAAGAATGATTTAGGTCAAAATCATTTTGTGGTATTACATAGTATCAAAAGGAATAGTAAATTTTACGTAGCAGACCCTGCTAGTGGCATACGCAAGATGTCAAGTGACGAACTGGGAGAAATTTATCAAGGTATTACTCTTTTTATGGTTCCAAATTCGGATTTTGAAAGAGGGAAACTAAAGGGAAAAGGACTTCTTGATTTATTTGGAACGTTAATTTTTAATCAAAAAGGATTGATTAGTACAGTCATATTAGCTTCCTTTGTTTTAAGTATCATTGGTATTTTATCGAGTCTCTTTTCAAAAGTTATCATGGACGAGGTGATTCCATATGCTTTAAAAAATAGTCTGTATATGTTTTTGATAGTATTTGGAATAGTGTCGTTCTTACAGACTCTTCTATCTGCATTTCGTCAGCACGTTCTTTTGTTTCTATCTCGAAAAATTGATATACCGGTTTTAATGGGATATTATGACCATATTATTCATCTTCCTTATAGTTTTTTTGGAAGTCGTAGAGTTGGTGATGTTTTAACAAGATTTCAAGATGCGATGACGATAAAGAATGTGTTTACGTCAGTCTCTATTTCATTAGTCATGGATATCACCTTGTCAGTTATTAGTGCGGTTGTCCTTTGGACTATTAATCAATCTTTATTTCTGATATTAGTTTTTATGGTTATTGTTAACATCATTCTTATATACTGTTTTAAAAAGCCTTATAAAAAAATTAATCATGAACAAATGGAAGCAAATGGACTTCTTAATTCACAGTTAATTGAATCTATTCGTAACATTGATACCATTAAGTCTCAGCATGATGAGGAACAACGTTTAAACAAAATTGAAGAAAAATTTGTTCATACTTTAGAAATTGGTTATAAAGAGGGTGTTTTGCAGAATATTCAATCTACAATATCTTCAATGACCTCAACCATGGGTGGGTTATTATTTATGGGAGTGGGCGCCTTATTTATCATTGATGGAAAAATGACTATTGGGGACCTCTTGGTTTTCAGACATTAAGTCAATATTTTACAGAACCTATTCAGAATTTAGTTGGCTTGCAGTTAACCTTTCAAGAGGTACAGGTTGCGGTTAGTCGGCTTCAAGAATTGATGGAAGTAGATTGTGAAGACATTGCCTTGGATTATAGTATTAGAGACTTCACCTTATGTGATGACATTGAATTTAAAGATGTAACATTTGCCTATGGTTCACGCCCTCCTGTTATCGAGGACTTTAATTTGCGAATTAAACAAGGAGAAAAAATAGCTTTTGTTGGAGAAAGCGGAGCAGGAAAAAGTACGCTAGTTCGTTTGTTATTAAGATTTATAAATCCGAGTGAGGGGAAAATTCGTATAGGAGAAAATGACTTATCAGATCTTGACTATGGTAAACTACGTAAGAAAATTTCCTACATTCCTCAGACCATAGAACTCTTTACAGGGACAATTATTGATAATCTAAAAATTGGTAATCCTTCTGTTACATATGAGGATATGGTGAGAGTTTGTCGTATTGTTGGTATTCATGATACGATTCAACGTCTTCAAAATCGTTATGGCTCCTTTGTAGAAGAAGGCGGTCAAAATTTCTCGGGTGGAGAGAAACAACGATTGGCTATTGCAAGAGCACTACTGAGTAAAGCTGATTTGTATATATTTGATGAGGCAACCTCTAACTTAGATTCATTTAGTGAACAGATTATTCAGGATTTAATCTTTAATAAAATAATGGATAAGACAACAATTGTAGTAGCCCACAGGCTGTCTACAATTCTTCGATGTGATAAGATATGCTTTTTAGAAAATGGGACTATTATGGAATATGGTACTCATGAAGAACTAATGGCGAAAAATGGAAAGTATGCTAGAATGGTTGGTTTGCAGAGCGTTCAAGTGAATCAACAAATTCAGTCACAGGCTGTGTTAGATACAGAGGAGGTTACTTATGGCTAAGTTAGAGGTAAAAGATAATAAAAAACTGGTACTAAAGTCAGTTATCTGTAAAAAGTTACATGATACAAAAGTAGAAGATGTAGATCAGGAAATTAATAAATTTCATCAACATTTGCAGTTGTTAAAAGCACAAATTTTTGGTCCATTAATTGTAAAAAGTTGTGGTACTACTATTCATGATGATGGATTAATAACGACTGATTTTGAGTTTTATATTCAAGCTCATAATGCTCAACAGTACAGTAACATTTATGATGTACAGGATTCTATCTCTGTTCCATATTGTTTATATGTTCGTTTTGAAGACAGTCCAGAGTATCTACAGTATGCGTATTCTAAATTGGATCTATATGTCTATGAAAATGATATTCAAACGGATGGGATTGTCTATACAGTTTATGTTAATTCTTCTCCTGAAAAAATGGTAGTAGATATTTTTAGACCAATTGTAAGCCTATGAAATTATATAATAAATCAGAATTACGTTATTCTCGTATTTTCTTTGATAAGAGACCACCAGCTTTTGCGTTTATTCTCATTATTTCAACTGCTATTATCTTAAGCGGTGCATTGGTTGGCGCAGCTTATATACCCAAAAACTATATTGTAAAAGCGAATGGAAATTCAGTTATAACAGGTACAGAGTTCCTATCAGCAATTGGTTCAGGGAAGGTAGTTACTTTACATAAGTCAGAAGGAGATATGGTAAATGCTGGAGATGTCATTATTTCGTTATCAAGTGGACAAGAAGGTTTACAAGCGAGCTCTTTAAATAAACAATTGGAGAAGTTACGTGCAAAAGAAGCTATCTTTCAAAAATTTGAACAATCATTAAATGAGAAATACAATCATTTATCTAATTCTGGTGAAGAACAGGAATATTATGGGAAAGTTGAATACTATCTGTCTCAGTTAAACTCGGAAAATTATAATAATGGTACCCAGTATTCAAAGATTCAGGATGAATATACGAAGTTGAATAAAATAACAGCTGAAAGAAATCAGTTAGATGCCGACTTGCAAGTTCTACAAAATGAATTGCTTCAACTTCAACAGCAAGGAGACTCCCCTTCCTTATCAGATACGACATCAGCTGATGATAAAGCTAAGTTAGAAACTAAGATATTAGAAATAACAACAAAAATCGAAGCATTAAAAACAAATATTACTTCTAAGAATAGCGAGATTGATAGTCAACAAAGCAATATTAAAGATATGAACCGTACCTATAATGATCCAACTTCTCAGGCTTATAATATTTATGCTCAATTAGTTAGTGAGTTAGGTACTGCTCGTTCAAACAACAATAAAAGTATTACAGAGCTTGAGGCTAATCTTGGAGTGGCAACAGGTCAAGATAAAGCTCATAGTATATTAGCGCCAAATGAAGGTACTCTGCATTATTTGGTACCTTTGAAACAAGGAATGTCTATTCAGCAGGGGCAAACGATAGCAGAAGTTTCAGGGAAAGAAAAAGGTTACTATGTAGAAGCTTTTGTACTTGCGAGTGATATTTCTCGTGTTTCGAAAGGAGCAAAAGCTGATGTTGCTATTACTGGTGTAAATAGTCAAAAATATGGAACACTAAAGGGACAAGTCAGACAGATTGATTCAGGAACGATTTCCCAAGAAACGAAAGAAGGCAATATTAGTCTTTATAAAGTCATGATAGAATTAGAAACCTTAACTCTAAAACATGGAAGTGAGACAGTCGTCCTCCAAAAGGATATGCCAGTTGAAGTGCGGATTGTCTATGATAAAGAAACCTATCTTGATTGGATTTTGGAAATGTTAAGTTTCAAGCAATAATTGGTTTTAAACATTAAGTCACCTATAAAATAAAGTAAGATAAAGGAAAGATATCTTATCTAGGTAACTAAGTGCTATAAACAAAGTCAACGATCACTTGTTAGGAAACTATCCTAACCATGCTTAATAAAAAAGGAGAATTTTAATGGAACTCGTATTACCAAATAATTATGTTGATCTTGAGCAAGAAGAGATGATGTATCTTGATGGGGGAGATGCACAAAACTTTGCACGTAATATTGGAGGTCTTTTATATAAACTGGGAGTTAATGCAGCTAACAGAGTAGCGGCTGGACTACCTTCTACTCTCACAATTGCGAAATGGGGGTATTGGACAGCGATGGCATATTTTCCAGGAATTACTACTAAATTAACAGCTATGACAGGTAATCCTATAGTTATAGGACTTGCTGCATTAGGAACAGCTGCAGCTGTTCACTATTTATGGAACAACAGAGTATATTATTAGTAGAAACTTTTCTATATAACTAGAATAAAGCAGGGTTTAAAACTCTGCTTTATCAAATATTGCTTTATAGAAAGTCCTCTGTGGGATTGAAAATGATAAGGTGTTTTGAATGAAAGATGATCAGAAATATTTATTAGCGGGACTTTATTCGCTTCTAGTTGCAATATTTTATTTTCCATTGATTGATTCCAAGGGGATTTTTGTAAGTATATTGATGGCGGTTTTACTTTTATATTTAATATACTTCATTGCAACAGTCATTCATATTGTGATAATTAAGTTTATAAGAAAAAAATCTTTTAAGTATTTGGTTCTATATCCATTTACTTACGATGGGAGCTGGAGATTTCAGCCTATAAACTTACTCTACTTTCCAGAAATGGTGAGAGATGTCATTCCGATTAATTTAGTTCAAGAGTATTGCCAAGGACAACCTTACGGACTGTTAAAAAAGATGCTGAAAAGAATTCGATTGTCACGAGAGATAGCTTTACTTCTGGCTACCATTATCGTCTATTTTTTTACGCATAGAATTCTACCTCTTTCAGTATTTACGTTCATGTTTTCTTATATATTGCTATTTGTACAATCTTATTTGGGTAGCAATACCGCTTGGATTGGAAATAGAAGATTAATAATAGATGATGAATTTGAAAAAATCTTGCTTTCAAAAAGTTATATAAAAGAAATATCATCTGCACGATACTCGGAATACTTGACATGTGAATACAAAAACCTTACACCAATCATATTGTTAGCTATTTTTGAAAATTTGCTTGACTCCTACTTGCTTCAGAATCAGAGTAAGGTTGACTTAGATATTTTTTATAAAGTTTTACCTTTGCTTTATAAAGAAAAATATACTATGGGATTCAATTACTTTGTAAGTTTAAATTATTTACTATATAAGGTTGGATTTTTGGGAATCATTTACGATAATGAAGCATTAAGAGATTTGTCAAAACAATATTTAAACAAAAATATTTCGGAATTACAAGATGGTTCTTTCGAGGGCGGTATACAAGATGCTGTTGCCTCTAAACAAATAGTAGTTATAAATGAATTTATAGCTTGTTTAAATTCCAGATGCATGCCATCCCAATATGATAGATTTTTTTATAAAGATAGACCTTATATTTTTTCCAGAAAGAGTCCTATTAAGGGGTGAAAATTTGTTACATTTGGATTAACAAGTGTCCTAGGGATTAGAAATAACTCTAGTATAGCTAGATATTTTTGAGTAACTAGAAATATCATTAGGCTACCCATATGATTGCCAGAAAAGATGGCTGATGAATCTTATTTATACTGTTGCAGTAGGCGTTGTCTAGGATAAATAAGCTATCTTGATGGGGGAGATTGGAATAATTTTAGTAGAAACATTAAAGGATTATGGGCAAGTAGCACAGGATTAGGTGATGCAATGTGCTAAGTTGGCTTGGTGTTAGCAGTAGTATTATTTAACAATGGAAAGTAGACTAAATGAAAAATAAGCGTTATTTTTTTGACACAATTTTAATAATTTTACTGCTTATAAGCACGATATTTTGTGTCAGCCCAGTATTTATAAAATTGGACATCTTAGGAACCCCCTCTCATGCCATCTTAACCTTTGTATTGGCGATACCGTTATTCTATATTTTGTCTCAATGCTTACATACTTTGCTATTACTAGTTTCCTCAATCTTTTGTAAATTAAGACCAATTTATTTTTATTTTATATTTGTGATTATTATAGGAGCTAGGAAATACTATCGAATTCTCTTTCACCAACTAATGGGATTTAGTCCAGGAGTAGCAGTGTTTTATAAGGAGAGTCAAACAACTAAGAATCTGTTTAAATTTTACTACTTCTTGTACTTTACAACACTAATTTCATACTATTTTTTCTTTACTTTTGTGTATGACAAATCGTTGCTTTTGCCTCTTATTCCATTTTCTATTATCATAGCATTAGTACAAAAACTTTATAGAATTGAGAATCAACAATTATTTCTGTTAAAATCAAAGGTACTAACAATACTGGAATCTAAGAGGGATTGTGAGTTTAATCTTCAGGATTATCATGAAATTTGGAAATTGCAATCAAAATCTGAGTTGCCATGCGTGGCTTTATCTTATATCAGTTTGATCAAGCCATATCTTTCAGAGAGTGTGCGTGAACAAATTGATTTATTAGAAGTTAAGCGATTTAAAAAAATAAATCATCCAATATCACTTTATGGTATGTTGGATGTTATAAAATTAAATCTATATTTACGGCATTATAATGAAAAAAATAAATATGAATCAATGTTAAAGAAAATTTTAGAGGTAAGACCAGACTTTGTTTTAATCGAGCAGAATATTGATGATAGTTTAAATAGCTCGCAACCATTATCTTTATCTTTAGCTATTTCAGAAATCCAACTTTTGCTTGAAGTGTATATAGGGATCAAACATGTTTCAATTAGGAGATAAAACTAGAATAACATTTGCTATTATAGGGGCAAGTTGCATATTAGTCAGTATGTATCTTATTCCACTTATTAAAACTGAGAATAAATTTTGGGAAATACTTTTATTTATATTAGGTGTATTGCTAATTGGAATTGCGTTACTAAGTCAAAAAAATAAATTTTGAAATAGTATTAGTGAGTTCGCAATCATTTATTGCTAGTGGTTTAGAACTGTTAAGTTTCAAGCAATAATTGGTTTTAAACCTTAGGTAACCTATAAAAACAAATAAGGTAGAGAAAGGATATCTTATTTAGGTAACTAAGTACTATAAACACAGTCGACAATCACTTTTTAGGAAACCATCCTAACTATGCTTAATAAAAAAGGAGAAAATAAATGGAACTCGTATTACCAAATAATTATGTTGCTCTTGAGCAAGAAGAGATGATGTATTTTGATGGGGGATTTTCTATTCCGAGATGGCCTGTTGCAACAGCCATTAATATAGCTTTTAATGATGTCTTAGGTGGAGGAGCAATCAGTCTAGTTAGAAATTATATTCGTAATTATGGTTTGCGGCGAGTTACAAGCGCAATTGCTGGAGCAGCTGCAAGATATGTTGGGGTACGAGTTGCAAATAGAGTGGCAGGATTTGCACTGTCTGCTATTAATGGATTTGCAGCTTGGATGTCAATTGGCGATGCTATTACAACAATCTGGGCCAATAATGATGTAAATAGGAGAGACCCAAATTTAAACGCCTTGTGGTAACTAGATATGGGTATTAAAATGGAAAAAATTTTTGTTATTATTTTTTTTGTATGTCTATTTATATCATCCATAACTTTTTTAGCCTATGATTTTGTTAGCGAAGAAATAAAAAAGTTGATTATTTGGATTAATGTCGTTTTTTTGATTTTAATCATAGCAATGATGATTTATCCAAAATTAAGAAAATGATAAGGACACTGTAAAATTATGATACGTAAACTAATTGTTTTCTTACTAATGCTCCCTCTTTTTGTCTTGTGGCTAGAGTTGCATGTCCTAGTGAATAACTTACTATTGAATCTAGAATCTCCCCTTGATTTTGTGATTAGTATGAGTCTTGCTTTCTGTAGTTTGATTTTACCAAAAATAGTTTTAGACATACTATACGCATTGAAAGATTTGTACAAGAAAGAAGCTCTTATTACGATTTTTCCTTTTATTTTTATAGGCAGGAAGAAAGTAAATGTGAGGTTCTCACCCTATTTTTCATTCCATCGAAAAAGTTTGTCGGTTGATGATTTAAAATCTAGAATGATATGGAGTTTTATTCTTGAAATAGCTATTATCCTAGTATTTATTTTAAAAATTCCTTTTGCAATCATCATGCTTACTACAATATTTTTCTGGACTATAATGGATATCAATCATCTCGTTTTTAATAAGACGGAATTTCTTTTTAATCAAAATAAGTGGGAAAAAGAAGATTCGTTTGAAAGCGATTTGACGAAAACGTTAAAGGATAAGATACAAAAATCAGAGCTAAGTTATTCTGACTTAATGTCTCTTCAGCTGTATGATGCGATGAACCAATCCACCTTTTTAACGGATAGTGAACTTTTTGAGGATATTTTGAAAAAAATCGAAGATTCTCATAACACCCTTCTGTGTACAGGTCTTGTCGAGTTACTGATGTATGAAATGTCTATTAGTAACAATAACAACTGGTCCAACAAGGTTGATAAAATTAGGATACACCTCATCAGAATCAATCAATTAGATTTTTTCTATTATACAAGTTGGTTAAGAAATAATTTTAATTTCTGTATGAATAGAGAGTATGATAAGATAAAATCACGAAGGATATTGATTAGTAATAAGAAGATAATCTAGATTCATACTGTTCGTACAACAAATGAAATAATTTCAACTAATTAGGTTTGCAAATCTGTTCATCTATAGAATATGATTAGGCAAAAAAGTATCTTATCTAGGTAACTAAGTGCTATAAACAAAGTCGATGCTCACTTGTTAGGAAACTATCCTAACCATGCTTAATAAAAAAGGAGAAAACAAATGGAACTCGTATTGCCAAATAATTATGTTGATCTTGAACAAGAAGAGATGATGTATCTTGATGGCGGAGAACCAATGTCAATTTCGGCCATTGTTGCCTTGGCTATCACAATTGGTGGCGCATCGTATAGCACAGGATATGTGTTAGGAGAAAGAGTCTACTATTCAGGATATAAAAACTCTGATTATCAAAAAAATAAGTGGGGTATTAGGGGAGCAATGCTGGTTGCATTTGGAGCAATAGGTGCAATAGTTATGCTCGGTTTTGAAAATAGATACTATGCTTTGGTTACTGGTAGAGGATAAAATGTTAAGAGTAATAGTAGTTATTCAATCTTTAGTAATAATACTGCTTGCTGTTGCTTTATTATTATCTCGGAAAAACTTTGATTCGTTAAATGTTGTTCTTATAATGATAATCGTATCACAATTGTTGTTATTAGTATATTTGATAAAATCAGGGAATCAGTGATTAGCTGTTATTTGAATTAAGTAAACTGTTAAGCTTCAAGCAGTAACTGGTTTTAAATATTTAAAATAAGATAAAGGAAGGAAGTCTAATTTAGGTAACTAAACAAAGCCTGCGATCACTTGTTAGGAAACTATCCTAACAAGTGATTAATAAAAAAGAGAATTTTGATGGAACTCGTATTACCAAACAACTATGTTACTATTGATGAAGAAGAGATGATGTATCTTGATGGTGAAGGGTGGCTTGCCTTGCTTTGTGGAGGTGTAGGTGGTGTCGCAAGCGGAATAGCAGGAGCTATAACTGGAGCGGCAGCTGGTGCAGCACTAGGGACAATAACCTTACCAGTTATTGGTACAGTTAGCTATGCATTCATTTTAGCTACTTGTGGTGCAGCAACAGGTTATATGTCAGGCTATATTACCGGCTATAATTTCGGTAGGATATTGGAAAGTAATTTAGGCTGGGACTAGTTATGAAAGATAAAAAAGTACAACTATTTGCGACTATAGTATTTATTATGAATCTATTATTAGCTATCGTGAGTTTATTTGATACTAGTATTTTTAAGCATGTTTTCCTTATAGTGAGCTATCTGGTAATCATGTTTGCCTTTCTTATCTATATTGTTGCTAAATACATTCAATCACGGAATAATGGAAGGTAAGTATAGGATATTTTATGTGCCTATTCAATCATGGGCATCTTTATCGATTACCATTTCATTTTCGGCTTAGAAAAGAAAGGACAAGGTTAAAACAATTTCTTCAATAAAGGAGTCAAGATTGGCTCCTTTCCTTGTCTTCTCCAACCAAGCATGTTATAATGAATACTGCTCAAGCGACCTTCAATCGTTAAGCACACACGACCTTCAATCGTGAACTAGTCATTTCGTTTATCTTTTATTACGTCGTTAACTCGAAATGAGATGCAAGCTGAGCTTGTCTGATTTATAACCTCAATCAGTCTCCCAGACTGATTGAGCGAACTCAAGTTATGCCTGCGACTCGTTGCCTATCATATTTTCATTTTAAGATGATAGGCTAAAATGGTCTCCCAGACCATTTTACTACTAAAAGCAAACGAAATGACTGTACTCAAATAAATTCTATTGAAAGTCATAGTAAATAGAATTTTGAGGGGTATAAATAAACGAATAGATGGGAGACCTACCATGAGTGATAACTCTAAAACACGTGTTGTCGTGGGGATGAGTGGTGGTGTTGATTCGTCGGTGACGGCTCTTTTGCTTAAGGAACAGGGCTACGATGTGATCGGTATCTTCATGAAGAACTGGGATGACACAGATGAAAACGGTGTCTGTACGGCGACCGAAGATTACAAGGATGTGGCTGCGGTGGCAGACCAGATTGGCATTCCCTACTACTCTGTCAATTTTGAAAAAGAGTACTGGGATCGCGTTTTTGAGTATTTCCTAGCGGAATACCGTGCAGGACGCACGCCAAATCCAGATGTTATGTGCAACAAGGAAATCAAGTTCAAGGCCTTTTTGGACTATGCCATGACCTTGGGGGCAGACTATGTAGCTACTGGGCATTATGCCCGTGTAGCGCGTGATGAGGATGGCATTGTTCACATGCTTCGTGGCGTGGACAATGGCAAGGACCAGACCTATTTCCTCAGCCAACTTTCGCAAGAACAACTTCAAAAAACCATGTTCCCACTAGGACATTTGGAAAAGCCTGAAGTTCGAAAACTAGCAGAAGAAGCAGGCCTTTCGACTGCTAAGAAGAAAGACTCGACAGGGATTTGCTTTATCGGAGAAAAGAACTTTAAAAACTTCCTCAGCAACTACCTGCCAGCTCAGCCTGGTCGCATGATGACTGTGGATGGTCGCGATATGGGCGAGCATGCAGGTCTTATGTACTATACAATCGGTCAGCGTGGCGGACTCGGTATCGGTGGGCAACACGGCGGTGACAATGCCCCTTGGTTCGTTGTCGGAAAAGATCTAAGCAAGAATATTCTCTATGTAGGACAAGGATTCTACCATGATTCGCTCATGTCAACTAGCCTAGAAGCCAGTCAAGTCCACTTTACTCGTGAAATGCCAGAAGAGTTTACGCTAGAATGTACGGCTAAATTCCGTTACCGTCAGCCTGACTCTAAGGTGACCGTCCATGTCAAAGGAGACAAGGCAGAGGTCATCTTTGCAGAACCACAACGCGCGATTACACCAGGACAGGCAGTTGTCTTTTACGATGGCGAAGAATGTCTAGGTGGTGGTTTGATTGACAATGCTTACCGAGATGGACAAGTTTGTCAGTACATTTAGATTGACAAATTTTCTCAATTTGCTACAATAATAAAAGCAATAGAAATGATGGTCAAAGCTCATGGATGTTGCAGGCTTTTTTGTCCTGCACTTCTTTGGAGTTTTGACTGTTTTTGTGTCGTTTAAGGGAAAGGACAAGAATGATTCAACAAGATTTTCGGACAAAAACAGGAAATACAGTTTTTGGAGTTCGGGCGACAGCTTTGATTGTCCAAAATCGTAAGTTCCTAGTTACTAAAGACAAGGGCAAGTATTATACTATCGGCGGTGCTATCCAAGTCAATGAAAGCACGGAAGATGCGGTAGTCCGTGAAGTGAGGGAAGAACTGGGGGTCAAAGCTCAAGCTGGGCAACTAGCTTTCGTGGTTGAAAATCGTTTTGAACAGGACGGTGTTTCCTATCACAACATCGAATTTCACTATCTGGTGGATTTGCTTGAAGATGCCCCATTGACCATGCAGGAAGATGAGAAGAGGCAGCCTTGTGAATGGATTGACTTGGACCAGCTCCAGGATTTCCAACTAGTCCCAGCCTTTTTAAAAACAGCCTTACCAGATTGGGACGGCCAACTAAGACACATTCATCTTGAGAAATAGGAGAGAAATATGATTTATAACTTTACTGAAGAATACGATATTATTGTAATTGGTGCGGGACACGCTGGGGTTGAGGCTTCCCTGGCTGCCAGCCGTATGGGTTGTAAGGTTTTGCTTGCGACTATCAACATTGAAATGCTGGCTTTCATGCCTTGTAACCCCTCTATCGGTGGTTCTGCCAAGGGGATTGTCGTGCGTGAAGTCGATGCCCTCGGTGGCGAGATGGCCAAGACCATTGACAAGACTTACATCCAGATGAAGATGCTTAACACAGGGAAGGGGCCAGCTGTCCGTGCCCTTCGTGCGCAGGCTGATAAGGAACTTTACTCTAAGGAAATGCGCAAGACGGTTGAAAATCAAGAAAATTTGACCCTTCGTCAGACCATGATTGATGAGATTTTGGTTGAAGATGGTAAGGTTGTCGGTGTCCGTACAGCTACCCACCAAGAGTATGCTGCCAAGGCTGTTATCGTGACGACAGGAACGGCCCTCCGTGGGGAAATTATCATTGGAGACCTCAAGTATTCATCAGGTCCTAACCACAGCTTGGCTTCTATTAACCTTGCTGACAATCTTAAGGAATTAGGACTCGAAATTGGTCGTTTCAAGACAGGAACACCTCCACGTGTCAAGGCTTCTTCTATCAACTACGATGTGACCGAGATTCAGCCAGGGGACGAAGCGCCTAATCACTTCTCATACACTTCACGTGATGAGGACTATGTCAAGGATCAAGTGCCATGCTGGTTGACCTACACCAATGGTACCAGTCATGAGATTATCCAAAACAACCTCCACCGTGCGCCTATGTTTACAGGTGTGGTCAAGGGAGTGGGACCTCGTTACTGTCCGTCGATTGAAGACAAGATTGTGCGCTTTGCGGATAAGGAACGCCACCAACTTTTCCTAGAGCCAGAAGGGCGCAATACAGAGGAAGTCTATGTCCAAGGACTTTCAACCAGTCTGCCTGAGGATGTCCAACGTGAGCTGGTTCATTCTATCAAAGGTTTGGAAAATGCAGAGATGATGCGAACAGGTTATGCCATCGAGTACGATATGGTCTTGCCACACCAGTTGCGTGCGACTCTGGAAACCAAGAAAATCTCCGGACTTTTCACTGCTGGTCAGACTAATGGAACGTCAGGTTATGAAGAGGCAGCAGGCCAAGGGATTATCGCTGGGATCAATGCGGCTCTGAAAATCCAAGGTAAACCTGAGTTGATTTTGAAGCGCAGTGACGGTTATATCGGAGTGATGATTGATGACTTGGTGACCAAGGGAACCATTGAACCCTACCGTCTATTGACCAGTCGTGCTGAATACCGTCTCATTCTCCGTCATGATAATGCTGATATGCGTTTGACTGAGATGGGACGTGAGATTGGTCTTGTGGATGATGAACGCTGGGCTCGTTTTGAAATCAAGAAAAATCAATTTGACAATGAGATGAAACGCTTAGACAGCATCAAACTCAAGCCAGTCAAGGAAACTAATGCCAAGGTTGAGGAGATGGGCTTCAAGCCGTTGACAGATGCAGTGACAGCCAAGGAATTCCTTCGCCGTCCAGAAGTTTCTTATCAAGATGTGGTGGCCTTCATCGGACCAGCTGCAGAGGACTTGGATGACAAGATTATCGAATTGATTGAAACAGAAATCAAGTACGAAGGCTATATTTCCAAAGCCATGGACCAGGTTGCTAAGATGAAACGTATGGAAGAAAAACGCATTCCAGCCAATATTGATTGGGATGACATTGATTCTATCGCAACCGAAGCTCGTCAGAAGTTCAAACTCATCAATCCAGAAACCATCGGTCAAGCCAGCCGTATTTCGGGAGTAAACCCAGCAGATATTTCTATTTTGATGGTGTATCTGGAAGGTAAAAATCGTAGTATTTCTAAAACTCTTCAAAAATCAAAATGATACGTCGTCGGCTTCTTACGAATGAGTTCAAAGCTTGGCTTTGATTCATCTCCAACCTCCCATAGTTCCCCGAACTATGGGAGCTAACTCAAGTTATGCATTTTCCTAGCCTTCTGGTCTGATTTTCATTGAGTTTTAATCTCAAAAGAAAGCATAGAGAAAAACAGCTCCGAAGACGGGGCTGTTTTGTTGACTTGTACTCAATGAAAATCAAA
>NZ_VMKV01000031.1:19047-122067 GCF_013276335.1 Streptococcus sp. 2100
CATATATACGGCAAGGCGAAGCTGACGTGGTTTGAAGAGATTTTCGAAGAGTATTATTCTTCATCTGGTGTGAGGATCATCGGGATGATAATCGGTTCACGTTCGGTATTTTCATAGAGGAAGGGGCGAATAGCGTTGACAATGGCACCATTGACAGATTGCACGCTAGCATCCTTGTTTTTCAGTGCGATACGAATGGCATTGAAGAGGATACGCTGGCTTTGGCGAATCAGGTCGCCAGACTCTCTCATGTAGACAAAGCCTCGGCTGAGGATGTCTGGACCAGATAGAATCATCTGCGACTTGAAGTCAACAGTTGCGACTGCTAAAACGACACCGTCTTCAGATAGATCACGACGGTCTTTGAGGACAGCTGCGCCGATTTCACCGATACGATTTCCATCGACATAGATGTCTTGGGCGTTGAAATGACCTGCAATACGAGCTGAGTCAGCAGTAAGGGCAAGCACATCACCATTACTCATGATAAAGATATTGTCCTTCTCAACACCAGTATCCACTGCTAGTCCAGCATGGACTTTTTGCATGCGGTATTCACCGTGGACAGGCATGAAGTATTTTGGCTTAATCAAGCGGAGCATGAGTTTTTGCTCTTGCTGGCCACCGTGTCCAGATGTATGGATATTGTTCACTTTACCGTGGATAACTTCGACACCAGCTTCAGAAATGATGTTAATCAGCTTGTTGACGCTAGTCGTATTTCCAGGGATTGGGCTTGAAGAGAAGATAACGGTATCACCGGGTTGGAGTTGTACCTGACGGTGGGTTCCGTTGGCGATACGAGAGAGGGCTGCCATAGGCTCGCCCTGACTACCTGTACAGAGGATCAGAACCTCGCCAGCAGGGTAGTCTTTGATTTCATTTGGCTCGATAAAGGTTCCCTTAG
Organism: Streptococcus sp. 2100; assembly: GCF_013276335.1. Lineage (NCBI taxonomy): Bacteria > Bacillati > Bacillota > Bacilli > Lactobacillales > Streptococcaceae > Streptococcus > Streptococcus sp. 2100. The sequence continues at coordinate 19,955 of NZ_VMKV01000031.1, forward strand.
GAGCTTTGATGTAGCCAAGGTCGATTCCGTTGACAATGGCCTTTTCCATAGAACGACCAAAGACCGCAATCTTACGTCCAGTCTTAACAGCAGCTTCAGTTGCTTGCTGGAGACGGAAGATATTTGAGGCAAAGGATGCAAAGATGATACGTCCTTCAATGCCTTGGATAATCTTCATGATGGACTGACCAACGACTTTTTCAGAGTTGGTAAAGGTTGGCACTTCTGCATTTGTTGAGTCAGACAGAAGACAAAGCACGCCTTCTTCACCAAGGGCAGCCATACGATGCAAGTCTGCAGGTTCTCCAACTGGAGTAAAGTCGAACTTGAAGTCGCCCGTACAGATGATTTTTCCTTGCGGAGTATGAATGACAATTCCCAAAGGCTCTGGAATAGAGTGAGTCGTTCTAAAGAAAGTTGCCTTGAGATTTTTAAAGGTCAACTCAGTGTTGTGGTTTATTTCGTAAAGTTTGGCGTTGCGCAAGAGGCCGTGTTCTTCGAGTTTCCCACGGATCAAAGCCAAGGCAAGTGGTCCAGCATAGATAGGGACATTTGCTTGCTTGAGCAGGAACGGAATCCCACCAATGTGGTCCTCGTGTCCGTGTGTGATTAAAACAGCCTTGACGCGGTCGATATTGTCCACGATGTATGAGTAGTCAGGAATGACATAGTCGATACCCAGCAAGTCATCTTCTGGGAATTTAATCCCAGCATCGACGATGATAATCTCATCTTGGTATTCAATTCCGTATGTATTTTTCCCGATTTCTCCCAGACCACCGATGGCAAAAACGCCGACTTCTTCAGGTTTAAGAGTGTAGGCCATATTAGAACTCCGTAATTTCGAAGGCGCCAGTTTCTTTTTCGTAATCTAGCAATTTGTCAGACAAGAGTTCGATATACTCGATATTGTACTCTGGGCGATTTTCTTCGACAAGTTGGCGAGCAGCGATACGGCTCTCAAGTTCTGAGTTGGCATCGATGTCTAGGTATAGTGCGCGTGTTGTTTCACGACGTGGGCTACGTTCTTTTGTTTCTTGATAAAAAACTTTGTAAATCATATAGTTCCTTTCTATTTTACAGGTCAGCTTATTCCAAACTTTTAGCATAGATTTGCTTGATTTCATTCCATTTTGTGTCTAGATTGACCTTGATTCGTTACAATTATTTCAATTATACCACAAAATGAAAAATTAGTAAAAGACGGAAACGAGAAAGTCATGGGACGATTTCTTTGGTAAACGCTTGCAATATCAAAAAGTATATGCTATAATAATAGAAAGAAATAGTATAAGCTGGAAAGGAAATAATTCGGAAACTATATTGTTTAGTGCTATTGATATTATGTTTAACTTTATAGATACTTCTGAATTGGATAAAGTTACCGAATTGAATGAACATGCTTTCCCTGTAGTTAGATTAGATAAAGCAGAGGAGCTTGGTTTAGATAATGAAGCTTTGGAGGTAGGCGTGTTTTAAACGAAATCGTAACGGATATAGAGACTAACGGAGAGTCAACTGATTTGGCTAGAATGGATCGCTCTCTTTTTCCTATAGGCTCTTATGGTAATTATTGTGGTTATGGGAAATAATGGATATTCTATTCCAGCTATTGATGATTTAGATATGGCTTGTTTCTATCATGATAAGTGTTTTAAGGGATTTTTAGCAGATAATAGAAGTTGCAATGCCGCATTCCTAATAAGATTATCTCCTATTGTAGCAAATAATGCTTGGAATACAACTAAAGGAGCATATGCAAGAGCAGCTGTGGTTCTATTTTCTAGATTCGTATAAGACCAAGTTTTTGTAAAATATGAGTTGTTACGTAAAAGTGTTGATATGAGTATTGGTGTCTATGAACAGAATCTTATCTTATAAGTTTTAACTTATCTTTTAAGGTTTCTGTTTATAGGCGCTTGTAGATGTGTTTATGTCTTTAAAAAATATATTTGCGATATTAAAAATGGATACTTATGCAATATTTCACTTTACTTATTAAGATAAATTTAAACTAAGGAGGTTGCTCTATGTATAACTTATTTGCTTTTGCTATCGGAGCTCGCTTGGTAGCTTTTATTGTTTTTGTTGCTTGCGTTTATGCGGGTAATCTTCTATTTACCAAACTGGAACGACGACAAACCAAGTTCTTGTGGAAAATTACCTTTGTGACTCTCTACTCGCTTTTTCTTCTCCTCGTAACCTATGTCGTTTGGTTTGTATTTTACTTTGGATTAAATGCTTAGATGCCCTGCTCATGCTGGGGCGTTTTTGTTTGGTGGCAAAAGATAGTAAATTTATGACACGAAAATTCCACCCCATCTATCAAGATGAGGTGGTCTTTGCATTTTTCTAAAATGACATGACAATGGAATTTTCAGAGCTTATTATTTTTATGGGAGTCATTGTTCTGCTCAAAAATAGAGTTGAAGCATAAAAATAAAACAATACAAACAGATAGATCAATTGGTAAAGGGATAGTAGTCATGTTTAAATCATTGAGAATGCTGAGCATACTGTAAGAGATGAAGACAATAAAATTTATCCTTCTAAAAATGTGTTTCTTATCTAGCATGACTTACCAAACTTTTTACGAAGGTCTTTTCCAATGGTATAACCTGCCATAAATAAAGCGATACCAACACCTACACCAAAGCCACCCTTTATTTCTTGCAATTCCTTAGTAGAAATTTCACAATAGTTGTTCAAATCTTTCATCATATTAATCTCCTCCTAAAAAATAACCAGCTGCCAAACCAGAACCTATAAGTGCTGTTCCACCTGCAATAGCTTTCCAAGATACTGCTACTCCAAAGATAACCAAGGGAGCGAGACCGCCATCAATATCTGATAATTCATTTTCAGATAAGGATAAAAATTGATTGTCAAGAACGTCAAAATTTGTCATTGAACTTTCCTCCTTTTTTCTTGTTCACTTTTATATTCGTAAAAGAAAAGGAAAAGTGAACATTTTTTTAAATTATTTTTAGTTAAGTGAGGGCACTCTTGTTTGGGGATAAAGAAAATTCCCATGTGCCAGCTTTTGTAGTATAATAGTAAGCAGACAAAAAGATAGGAATGTGTTATGAAAGTATTAGCTTTTGATACGTCTAGCAAGGCTCTTTCTCTGGCTATTTTAGAGGACAAGCAGGTTCTTGCCGAGACGACGATTAATATCAAGAAAAATCACAGCATTACCCTTATGCCTGCCATCGATTTTTTGATGGCAAGTTTGGATTGGACACCCAAGGATTTAGACCGAATCGTGGTGGCGGAAGGACCAGGTAGCTATACAGGCTTGCGAATTGCGGTAGCAACTGCCAAGACCTTAGCTCATACCCTGAACATCGAGTTGGTTGGTATGTCGAGTCTCTTGGCTCTGGTGCCCTACCAACAAGAAGGTTTGTTTGTCCCCTTGATGGATGCGCGTCGCAATAATGTTTATGCAGGATTTTATGAAAATGCCAAACCTGTCATGCCAGAAGCGCACTTACCCTTTGAGCGAGTGATTGAGTTAATCAAGGGCGCTAGTCAGGTAACCTTTGTCGGAGAAGTTGTCCCCTTTGTTGAGCAGATTCAAAAACACTTGCCAAGGACTAATTTCAAAGAAACCCTGCCTAATGCAGCCAATCTTGCTCTTTTGGCCTGGGACAAGGAAGCAGACTCCTTACACGACTTTGTGCCTAACTACCTCAAGCGTGTCGAGGCTGAGGAAAACTGGCTCAAGAACCATACCGAGTCTGGCGAGTCTTACATTAAACGCCTATGATAGAAATCAAACGAATCCAACAGCAGCCTAATCTAGCTAAAGCCATCTACGCTGTTATGATAGCTGTTTACCCAGTCAGTCCTTGGACGCTGGAACAAATCCAAGCTGACCTATTCCAAGACCAGACTTGGTATGCTCTGGCCTATGATGGGGCAGAAGTGATTGGATTTCTAGCTGTGCAGGAAAATATCTTTGAGGCAGAAGTCTTGCAAATCGCTGTTAAAGGAGACTATCAGGGTCAGGGGATTGCGTCAGCCTTGTTTGCTCAATTGCCGACAGACAAGGAGATTTTCCTCGAAGTCAGAAAGTCAAATCACCGAGCGCAAGCATTTTACAAGAAAGAAAAGATGGCAGTCATCGCTGAGCGAAAGGCCTACTACCATGATCCAGTCGAGGACGCCATTATCATGAAGAGAGAAGTAGATGAAGGATAGATATATTTTAGCATTTGAGACATCCTGTGATGAGACCAGTGTCGCCGTCTTGAAAAACGACGATGAGCTCTTGTCCAATGTCATTGCTAGTCAAATTGAGAGTCACAAACGTTTTGGGGGCGTAGTGCCTGAAGTAGCCAGTCGTCACCATGTCGAGGTCATTACAGCCTGCATCGAGGAGGCACTGACAGAAGCAGGGATTACCGAAGAGGACGTGACAGCTGTGGCTGTTACCTATGGACCAGGCTTGGTCGGAGCCTTGCTAGTTGGTTTGTCAGCTGCTAAGGCCTTTGCTTGGGCACATGGACTTCCACTTATCCCTGTTAACCACATGGCTGGTCACCTCATGGCAGCTCAAAGTGTGGAGCCTTTGGAGTTTCCCTTGCTAGCTCTTTTGGTTAGCGGTGGACACACAGAGTTAGTTTATGTTTCTGAGGCAGGAGATTATAAGATTGTTGGGGAAACGCGAGATGACGCGGTTGGCGAGGCCTATGATAAGGTCGGCCGCGTCATGGGCTTGACCTATCCTGCAGGTCGTGAGATTGACGAGTTGTCTCATCAGGGGCAGGATATTTATGATTTCCCTCGTGCCATGATTAAGGAGGATAATCTGGAGTTTTCATTCTCAGGTTTGAAATCTGCCTTTATCAATCTTCACCACAATGCCGAGCAAAAGGGAGAAAGTCTGTCTACAGAGGATTTGTGTGCTTCCTTCCAAGCAGCTGTACTGGATATTCTCATGGCTAAAACCAAGAAGGCTTTGGAGAAATACCCTGTTAAAACCCTTGTCGTGGCAGGTGGCGTGGCAGCCAATAAAGGTCTCAGAGAACGCCTAGCAACTGAAATCACAGATGTCAATGTCATCATTCCACCTCTGCGTCTCTGCGGAGACAATGCAGGTATGATTGCTTATGCCAGTGTCAGCGAGTGGAACAAAGAAAACTTTGCAAACTTGGACCTCAATGCCAAACCAAGCCTCGCTTTTGATACCATAGAATAAAGAGTCAGCTTAAGGCTGGCTTTTTTATTTTTTCTAACTATCAGAATATTTTGACAAATGAACACAAATAATGATATAATATGCAAAAGCTAGGAGGTGGTAGGATGATTGAAAAAATGGAATTGGGGGAATTTTACAAGGAACTGCGCCTGGCTAGAAAGCTCAAGCAGTCAGATGTGGCTTGTGACGGGCTAACAGCTTCTCAGTTGTCCAAGTTTGAGCTAGGGCAGTCCATGTTGTCTGCTGATAAGCTCATATTAGCCATTCAAGGGATCAATATGAATTTTGATGAGTTTGGGCACAAGCTCAACAACTATCAAGAATCTCCACATATGCGAATCGGTCGAAAGGTTGTGGATCGCTTTGCCCACCAAGATATCGCTGGCTTAGAGCAACTATTGGAGAAAATCAAGCAAGAACAGATGGCAGAGACCTATCGTCGTTTGAATGCCATTGTGATTAAAAATGCCATCCATTCCTTAAATAAGAGCTATCTGCTAACAGAGGAGGATAGCGAATTTTTGACCAGCTATCTCTATGTTATCGAGTCTTGGACCTGGTTTGAACTCTATCTCTTTTGCAATACCATGCCCTTCTTGAGCAATCAAGATTTGATCTTTTTATCGACCGCTTTAATTGAGAAGTCTAAAGAATTTAAGGAGTTGGTACATAATCGGTTGTATATGAAGCAAGGACTCTTAAATATCTTATCAGAACTCATGGAGCGAAAACTTTTCTCATACATCCCAATCTTCGAAGCCGAGTTGGAGAGCATGTTGCGTCCGTACGATGTTTTTGAGAAAGTATCGTGGCAATTTTTAAAGAAAATGAGTGTCTTTCTTCAAACCAAAGGAAGCAATCAAAAAGAGATTGAACACTTTATCCAATCTCTGCAAGTATTAGAAAATCCACAATTGCTAGCCCTCTTCGAATTGCGTTTTCAGCAATACAAAGAACTTATCGATTAATTAGAAACGGGAAGACGATAACCCACTCCGAAATAAGCAGGAGTATCAGTTGGATTTTTCTTTTTTTCATCATTATATCCCTCCTTGTTAGTAATAACTTTATTATACCAGGGAAATAATCAAATCTACCAAAATCGCAAATCTGAAATTTCTATAAGAAAAAATATCAAATATGCGATTTTCTAAAATAAGTCAATTTCCGTGTTATACTGTCCTTGTAAAACATTTGAAGCAAATCCTAGGTCGCAGAAGTGGTTTACAAATGAAGATAATTGAAGGAGTGTAAAAGATGTTAAATTTACAATTTGCAGAAACAATGGAATTGACAGAAGCTGAGTTGGAGACAGTTTATGGAGGAAGGTCATATCCTCCATTGGGATCTGGTGGAATGGGCGGTCTATGGCAAAACTACTTTAACTTTGCTCCTCCAGCTCCTGAGACTAGACGTCGTTATTGATGTTTAAAGCCCTTGCCTTTTTCTTGGGTAGGGGCTATTTTTATTTCATATATAGGAGAAAATAAAATGGGAAAGATAACTTCAAGATACTATTTTTTTATAGCGATTCTACTCGTCCTTGCTTATCAGTACCTTAGTGGTCTGGTTTTATCTAGCGACTTTGCTCTTAGGCTATCTGACTTTGGCTATTATTTGTCGGATATGATGTTGCATTTTCTTGTCGTTTTTATTGCTTTTTTTGCTATGGTTAAGTCAGGAAAATGGCAAGGAATTAACAGTAAGAAGTTTCGCTGGTCTTATTTGTTTTATTGTGTCTTAGCTTTTCTTTTGTTGTTCCTTTGGAATAGGGTTACCTTTTCTCTTTTTCCACCTACTCGAAATGCAATTTCTTATCAACATGCTACTCCTACTTTTACAGGAGCTACGGCATTTTTGATGTATTTTTTTTATCCTGTGATTGCAGGTCCCATTTTTGAAGACATGATTTATCGTGGATTAGTGATGACTGCTCTGGAAAAAGGGAAGAAATGGGGATTGGATGTACTTGGATCAGCTATATTATTTGGAATTTTGCACATTAGTAGTCATGGTTGGGTCTTGACAGACTTTTTCGTATATATGGGTGGCGGTCTCATATTTGCAGTCTTGTTTAGAGTAACCAAGTCCATTTATTGGCCTATTGGACTGCACATAGTCTACAATGGTATTGGTCAGATTTTGATGTTATTGCACTAGGATCTGGTTAGTAGCTAAAGACATGATGAGGTGTGCAGTGAAAAAGGCTGTGTAGGCTATCTATATGATATGGGATAGACTGGGCATACAGGATTTATTAGGATGTTTTGGAATAAAAATTCTAACTGGAATTTAAAAAGGAGTTATAATGAAAGTATTTCTTCAAAATAGAGATTTTAGGCAATTAACTGTCAACCAGTGGATTTCAACGGTTGGGGATACGATTTTTTATCTGGCCTTTTTGAATTATGTGGCAGATGCCTCTTTTGCCCCTCTGGCGATTTTACTCATCACGATTTCAGAAACTCTTCCCCAAGTTCTACAAATCTTTCTGGGAGTTTTGGCGGATTTTCAACATCATCGTGTCCTAAAATATACAATTATTAGTTTTGCAAAATTTTTGCTTTACTTTATAGTGTCTTTATCACTTTCAGGGCAGTCTTTCTCCTTGTTGCTAGTAGCATTTATTTGTCTGATTAACCTCTTGTCTGACACATTGAGTTATTTTTCAGGCGCCATGCTTACTCCGATTTTCATTAGAATTATTGGGCAAGACCATTTGGCAGAAGCTATTGGGTTTAAACAATCAACTGTTAGTTTAGTGAAAACAATCAGTAATATTCTAGGAGGAGTCTTACTAGGTATTCTATCTATCCAGTTTATTTCCTTACTGAACGCTCTTACCTTTTTAATCGCATTTTTAGGTATCATTTTCATAAAAACTGACCTCTTGAAAGTAGAAAAAACGATTAGCTATCAAGAAGGACTCTCTGTAAAATCCTTTTGCCAGCATTTGCTCCAATCATCGAAATTGATATGGAATATGAATAAGGTGCTCTTGGTTTTGTTTATTATTTCTATTAGTCAAGCAGTGATAAATGTTACAGTTCCTGTTTCTACTCTATTTTTGAGGAATCAACCCTTTTTGAATTTACAAACAGGTCAATCTCTTGCCTTGCTATCCACTTTTGAACTGTCAGCCCTGATTGTCGGAAGCCTTGTAAGTGGCTATCTGAAAAATATGATTTCTATAAAAACAGCTCTCTATGCCTCACTCGTCATCCAGTTGCTTCTTCTAGTAGGATTTGCCACAGTTCGTTTTGACTGGATTCTCATCTTTAGTACCTTGGATGCCTTTTTCGCAGGTGTTCTCTCTCCTAGATTGCAAGAACTCGTCTTTAAACAAATACCTGAGGAGTCAATGGGAGCAGTTCAATCTTCTATCGGTGCTATTACGGTTGTTTTACCTAGCTTATTTACAATAGCTTTGGTAACCATTGCTACTAGCTTTGGAACTCTGGCAGTTAGCTTTGTTTTATTGCTATTTCTTCTAGTTGCCTTTGTCATGCTTCTGAATATCCGTGAAAGTATTTAGCGGAGAATTTGTTTAATATATGTTTGAGACTGGATTGCCAGTCTTTTTATGATGGTCAAAATCAGCAGACTTTTTTCTCTTTCCTGAATGTGTTATAATAGTCCATGCTGTGGCTGGAACTGATTCAGCCCATTTATTAAGACAATATGAGGAGAAAGATGAAAGAAAAAGGATTTTGGGAGGGAGCGCAGGCAGCTATGCCAACGGCCCTTGGTTATGTCAGTATCGGCCTGGCCTGTGGGATTATCGGTGCGCCCTATGTGACACCTGTTGAGATGGGCTTGATGAGTCTCTTTGTTTATGCTGGGAGCGCCCAGTTTGCCATGTTGGCCTTGATTGCGGTTCAAGCACCTGTGGCTGCCATTGCTATGACGGTCTTTTTGATCAATTTGCGTCTCTTTTTGTTGAGTTTACACGCATCGACTTATTTCCGTCATACCAGTCTCTGGCAAAATATCGGTATGTCTAGCCTCTTGACTGATGAGACCTATGGCGTCTTGATGGGCGAATTGGCCCATGCAGACAAGGTCAATCCTATGTGGATGCACGGAAACAATCTCAACAGCTATGTGGCTTGGTTTGTGGGAACAGTGGTCGGAACGGCTCTAGGTGGCCTGTTGCCAAATCCAGAAATCTTTGGTTTAGATTTTGCCTTGGTTGGGATGTTTATCGGCATTTTTGCTTCGCAATTCCAGATTATGCAAAGACGAATTCCCGTCCGCAATCTGCTGATTATCCTAGCAGTTGTTGCGGTATCCTTCTTTTTACTCTTGACAGTGGTGTCTCAGTCACTAGCTGTTCTGTTTGCGACGCTACTTGGTTGTAGCATGGGGGTGGTTTTAGATGGTCAGTAAGTATCTTTTATTAGCAGTTATTTTCTCTGGCTTGGTGACCTGGATTCCCCGTATGATTCCTTTCATCTTGGTCAAGTATAAGGGCTTGCCTGCGATTGTTGAGCATTTTTTGAAGTTCTTGCCCGTTTCTATTATCTTTGCTTTGATTCTTTCAAGCGTAGTGACAGGTAATGTTGGGAGTCTTCCTCAAATCAAATGGCTGGACTTCTTAGCAGTCTTTCCGACGGCTTGGGTGGCCTTTCGTTACCGCAATCTAGTCGGTACGGTTCTCTTTGGAGTGGTCTTAATTGCCGTCTTGCGTTTGGTCTTTTAATACTCTTCGAAAATCTCTTCAAACCACGTCAGCTTTGCCTTTCCGTATATATGTTACTGACTTCGTCAGTTCTANNGCAACCTGCGGCTAGCTTTCTAGTTTGCTCTTTGATTTTCATTGAGTATAAATCAGCCATAAAGAAAACTTATCACAGAGATAGATATCATATAATGGCGTAAATGGTCTTTTTCTGTTAAGATTATAAGGTATTCTATTTTGGAGGAAATGACATGAAAAAAATCGTTAAATACTCATCTCTTGCGGCCCTTGCTCTTGTTGCTGCAGGTGTGTTAGCAGCTTGCTCAGGTGGTGCTAAGAAAGAAGGAGAAGCAGCTAGCAAGAAAGAAATCATCGTTGCAACCAATGGATCACCAAAGCCATTTATCTATGAAGAAAATGGCGAATTGACTGGTTACGAGATTGAAGTCGTTCGCGCTATCTTTAAAGATTCTGACAAATATGATGTCAAGTTTGAAAAGACAGAATGGTCAGGTGTCTTTGCAGGTCTTGACGCTGACCGTTACAATATGGCTGTCAACAATCTTAGCTACACTAAAGAACGTGCGGAGAAATACCTTTATGCCGCACCAATTGCCCAAAACCCTAATGTCCTTGTAGTGAAGAAAGATGACTCTAGTATCAAGTCTCTCGCTGATATCGGTGGAAAATCGACGGAAGTCGTTCAAGCCACTACATCAGCTAAGCAGTTAGAAGCATACAACGCTGAACACCCGGATAACCCAACTATCCTTAACTATACTAAGGCAGACTTCCAACAAATCATGGTACGTTTGAGCGATGGCCAATTTGACTATAAGATTTTTGATAAAATCGGTGTTGAAACAGTGATCAAGAACCAAGGTTTGGATAACTTGAAAGTCATTGAACTTCCAAGTGACCAACAACCGTACGTTTACCCACTTCTTGCTCAAGGTCAAGATGAGTTGAAATCATTTGTAGACAAACGCATCAAAGAACTCTACAAAGACGGAACGCTTGAAAAATTGTCTAAACAATTCTTCGGAGACACTTACCTACCAGCAGAGGCTGATATTAAATAATTTCTTGAAATCATCCATTCTGAATAAGATGGGTGATTTCTCAGTTCTTAGATATATAGTTTTAAACTATATATCTGACTATCTAATAACAATTTGTGAAATAAAACAAAGTATGAGATACTAGTACGGTATTATTTTTAAGGAGAAAGAATCATGAAAATCAAAAAATGGCTTGGCCTAGCAGCCCTTGCTACAGTCGCAGGTTTGGCTCTTGCAGCTTGCGGAAACTCAGAAAAGAAAGCAGACAATGCAACAACTATCAAAATCGCAACTGTCAACCGTAGCGGTTCTGAAGAAGCTCGTTGGGATAAAGTTCAAGAATTGGTTAAGAAAGACGGAATCACTTTGGAATTTACAGAGTTCACAGACTACTCACAACCAAACAAGGCAACTGCTGATGGCGAAGTAGACTTGAACGCTTTCCAACACTATAACTTCTTGAACAACTGGAACAAAGAAAACGGGAAAGACCTTGTAGCGATTGCTGATACTTACATCTCTCCAATCCGCCTTTACTCAGGTTTGAATGGAAGTGACAACAAGTACACTAAAGTAGAAGACATCCCAGCAAACGGAGAAATCGCTGTACCGAACGATGCTACAAACGAAAGCCGTGCGCTTTACTTGCTTCAATCAGCTGGCTTGATTAAATTGGACGTTTCAGGAACTGCTCTTGCAACAGTTGCTAACATCAAAGAAAATCCAAAGAACTTGAAAATCACTGAATTGGATGCTAGCCAAACAGCTCGTTCATTGTCATCAGTTGACGCTGCTGTTGTAAACAATACCTTCGTTACAGAAGCAAAATTGGACTACAAGAAAGCACTTTTCAAAGAACAAGCTGATGAAAATTCAAAACAATGGTACAACATCATCGTTGCGAAAAAAGATTGGGAAACATCACCAAAAGCTGATGCTATCAAGAAAGTGATCGCAGCTTACCATACAGATGAAGTGAAAAAAGTTATCGAAGAAACATCAGACGGTTTGGATCAACCAGTTTGGTAATAAGAAACAGGGAGGTGGGAGAGAGAATTCCACCTCTTGCTTTTGTATAGAGCATGGATTGTAAAGAAGACTATAGTTTCATAGAAAGGTAGAGAGAATATGGTTTTTCCTAGTGAACAAGAACAGATTGAAAAATTTGAAAAGGATCATGTAGCCCAGCATTATTTTGAGGTTTTGCGTACCTTGATTTCTAAGAAGTCGGTCTTTGCCCAGCAGGTTGGACTTAAGGAAGTCGCAAACTATCTGGGTGAGATTTTCAAGCGTGTGGGGGCTGAAGTGGAGATTGATGAGACTTACACGGCGCCTTTTGTCATGGCGCATTTCAAGAGTTCACGTCCAGATGCCAAGACCCTGATTTTCTATAACCACTATGACACTGTGCCAGCGGACGGAGATCAGGTCTGGACAGAGGATCCCTTTACGCTTTCGGTGCGCAATGGTTTCATGTATGGACGTGGGGTTGATGACGACAAGGGTCATATCACAGCTCGTTTGAGTGCTTTGAGAAAATACATGCAGCACCACGATGACCTGCCTGTCAATATCAGTTTTATCATGGAGGGAGCGGAGGAATCGGCTTCGACAGACCTGGATAAGTATTTGGAAAAGCATGCGGATAAACTCCGTGGGGCGGATTTGTTGGTCTGGGAACAAGGAACCAAAAATGCCTTGGAACAGCTGGAAATTTCTGGTGGAAATAAGGGGATTGTGACCTTTGATGCCAAGGTGAAAAGTGCTGATGTGGATATCCACTCGAGTTATGGTGGGGTTGTGGAATCAGCTCCTTGGTATCTCCTCCAAGCCTTACAGTCTCTTCGTGCTGCGGATGGCCGTATCTTGGTTGAAGGTTTGTACGAAGAAGTACAAGAGCCAAATGAACGAGAAATGTCCTTGGTGGACACTTACGCTCAACGCAATCCAGGGGAAATCAGCCAGATTTATGGTTTGGAATTGCCTCTCTTACAAGAGGAGCGTGCAGCCTTTCTAAAACGTTTCTTTTTTGAACCAGCTCTTAATATCGAAGGGATTCAGTCAGGTTATCAAGGGCAAGGGGTTAAGACTATTTTGCCAGCAGAAGCTAGCGCTAAGTTAGAAGTTCGTTTGGTTCCTGGTCTAGAACCGCATGATGTTCTGGAAAAAATTCGGAAACAGCTAGACAAAAATGGCTTTGATAAGGTAGAATTATACTATACCTTGGGAGAGATGAGCTATCGAAGCGATATGAGCGCACCAGCCATTCTCAATGTGATCGAGTTGGCCAAGAAATTCTATCCACAGGGCGTTTCAGTCTTGCCGACGACAGCGGGGACAGGACCTATGCATACGGTCTTTGATGCCCTAGAGGTGCCAATGGTGGCCTTCGGTCTAGGAAATGCCAACAGCCGAGACCACGGTGGAGATGAGAACGTGCGAATCGCCGATTACTACACCCATATTGAATTAGTAGAGGAGCTGATTAGAAGCTATGAGTAGAGATATTATCAAGTTAGATCAGATCGATGTGACTTTTCACCAAAAGAAGAGAACCATCACAGCGGTCAAGGATGTGACCATTCACATCCAAGAAGGGGATATTTACGGAATTGTTGGATATTCTGGAGCAGGGAAATCAACCCTTGTACGGGTGATTAATCTCTTGCAAAAGCCATCTGCAGGGAAAATTACCATTGACGATGATGTGATTTTTGATGGCAAGGTGGCCTTGACGGCAGAGCAGTTACGTCGTAAACGTCAAGATATCGGGATGATTTTCCAGCATTTTAACCTGATGAGCCAGAAGACTGCAGAGGAGAATGTAGCCTTTGCCCTTAAACACTCTGGACTCAGCAAGGAAGAAAAGAAGGCTAAAGTAGCTAAGTTGTTGGACTTGGTTGGCTTGGCGGATCGTGCTGAAAACTACCCTTCACAACTATCTGGAGGGCAAAAACAGCGTGTAGCCATTGCGCGTGCCTTGGCAAATGATCCAAAAATCTTGATTTCAGACGAGTCAACTTCTGCCCTTGACCCTAAGACAACCAAGCAGATTTTGGCCTTGTTGCAAGATTTGAACCAAAAATTAGGCTTGACTGTTGTCTTGATTACGCATGAAATGCAGATTGTCAAAGATATTGCCAACCGTGTGGCGGTTATGCAGGACGGGCATTTGATTGAAGAGGGTAGTGTGCTTGAAATCTTCTCAGACCCTAAACAACCTTTGACTCAAGACTTTATCTCAACAGCCACAGGTATTGACGAAGCCATGGTCAAAATCGAGAAGCAAGAAATCGTGGAACACTTGTCTGAAAACAGCATTTTGGTGCAGCTCAAGTACGCAGGGGCTTCAACAGACGAGCCACTTTTGAATGAGTTGTACAAGCATTACCAAGTAACGGCTAATATTCTCTATGGGAATATCGAAATCCTCGATGGCACTCCTGTTGGAGAATTGGTTGTAGTCTTGTCAGGTGAAAAAGCAGCGCTAGCAGGTGCCCAAGAAGCCATTCGTCAAGCAGGTGTACAACTAAAAGTATTGAAGGGAGGACAGTGAGATGGGATCATTGATTCAAACCTATTTACCAAATGTCTATAAAATGGGCTGGGCTGGTCAAGCAGGCTGGGGAACAGCCATCTACCTAACTCTTTATATGACAGTTCTGTCCTTTATCATCGGAGGTTTCTTGGGGCTAGTGGCAGGCCTTTTCCTTGTCTTGACAGCGCCAGGTGGTGTCTTGGAAAATAAAGTCGTTTTCTGGATTTTGGATAAAATCACCTCTATTTTCCGTGCGGTTCCCTTTATCATTCTCTTGGCAGTCTTGTCACCCTTCTCTCATCTAATCGTAGGAACAAGCATTGGTCCAAATGCAGCTATCGTACCCCTATCTTTTGCAGTCTTTGCCTTCTTTGCCCGTCAGGTGCAGGTTGTCTTGGCTGAATTGGATGGCGGTGTCATTGAGGCAGCTCAAGCGAGCGGAGCGACATTCTGGGATATCGTGGGTGTTTACCTATCAGAAGGTCTTCCAGATTTGATTCGTGTGACGACTGTGACCTTGATTTCCCTTGTTGGGGAAACAGCTATGGCGGGGGCAGTTGGAGCTGGTGGTATTGGTAACGTAGCCATCGCTTATGGATTTAACCGCTACAATCACGATGTGACTATCTTGGCAACCATCATTATCATTTTGATTATCTTTGCAATCCAATTCTTGGGAGACTTCTTGACTAAGAAATTGAGCCATAAATAAAAAAGAGTTAGGCAATCTGTACATCATTCATAGGAGTTGTCGTTATAGTCAAGACTTAAAATTCTCTGTACTAGCTACTATCGATTGTTACTTTTATGAGTAAGAGAGTTAAGAATTGTGGGGAGTCAATATGCAAAATCTGGGAGAAGTTTTTAAAGAATTGAGAAAGAGTCGGAATGTATCTCTACAGGAGGCGACGGGAGGAGAGTTTACTTATTCCATGCTGAGCAAATTTGAGCGTGGAGAAGCAGATTTATCCTCTATGAAATTGATTACTGCCTTAGATAACATCCACTCTGATTTGAATGAATTTATGTACTTGGTACGTGGTTTTTCTCAGAAAAAGGCTTTGGCTTTTCAAGAAAATCTCTGGGAACTATATGATAGAGAAGGGATTGATTCTCTCCATTCCTTGTATGAAGAGACGACTCAAAAGTATAGATCAAGTGGTGAAACAAGCTATCTTTTACAAATGATTCGTATCAAAAGCCTTCTCGTATTTTTTGATTCAAAAATAAGGGCAACGGATGAAGAACTGACTTTTCTCTATGACTATTTTTTTACTATTGATATCTGGGGAAATTATGAATTAGAACTATTTTCAACGATTTCTACTTTGTTTCCTCTGCCCCTCTACTTTAAATATTCTAGGGAGATGTTACAAAAGACGGATTTATTAGGCTCTTTACCTAGTAACAAAGCTGGTATTGATACCATTTTGATGAATGGACTCTTTAAAGCAATAGAGGAAAAGGATAAATTAAAAGCAGATTATTTTATCTTTCAGATTGAAAAACGAGAATTGCCAGAATCTCAAGCTTATCTTAAAATCATTTATATGATTGCTAAAGGGTATTATGATACTATTTTTATGTTTAAAAATAGCATAAAAATCTAGTTATCCGCATAAAAACTGGACTTATCACACTTTATCAAGGTCAAAACCACTCAATTTACTACTAATTTACTACTTATGAATGAGCTTTGATACGACGATTTATCCTTGAAAAGTGAAGATATAAAGATACTTCCAATAAAATTTGAATATTTAATAGGTAGACACTTCAAAAAATGAGGTGTCTATTTTTTTACCCGATTTTGAAAGGAAGTGAACTTATGAAAACAAAAAATCAAGAATCAAAAGGTCGTTCCCCACTCTTTAAGACCATCAAACATTCATTCAGCCAATAAAAAAGAAAGGATAGGTAAAAATATGGAACTTAAATTTGTGATTCCCAACATGGAAAAAACATTCGGCAATTTAGAATTTGCTGGCGAGGATAAAGTCGTTCAGCGAAGAATCAACGGACGGCTAACTGTCTTATCAAGAAGCTATAATCTCTATTCTGATGTTCAAAGAGCAGATGATATTGTGGTGGTGCTTCCTGCTGAAGCTGGCGAAAAACATTTCGGCTTTGAGGAACGTGTGAAGTTAGTCAATCCACGTATTACCGCAGAGGGCTACAAAATCGGCACTCGTGGTTTTACAAATTACCTTTTACATGCTGACGACATGATAAAAGAATAAAGAAAGAGAGGAAAAAATGATGAGATTAGCAAATGGCATTGTATTAGATAAAGACACGACTTTTGGAGAATTGAAATTCTCTGCTCTACGTCGTGAAGTGAGAATCCAAAATGAAGACGGGTCGGTTTCAGATGAAATCAAGGAACGTACCTATGACTTAAAATCCAAAGGACAAGGACGCATGATTCAAGTAAGTATTCCTGCCAGCGTGCCTTTGAAAGAGTTTGATTATAACGCACGGGTGGAACTTATCAATCCCATTGCGGACACCGTTGCTACTGCCACCTATCAAGGAGCAGATGTTGACTGGTATATCAAGGCAGACGATATTGTGCTGACAAAGGATTCTAGTTCATTCAAAGCTCAACCACAAGCAAAGAAAGAACCGACACAAGACAAATAGTCGCTAGGTAGAAAGGAGACTTTTTCGCATGAAACAGCGTGGTAAAAGGATTCGCCCATCTGGTAAAGATTTAGTCTTTCATTTTACGATAGCGTCACTCCTGCCTGTTTTCCTGCTGGTTGTCGGACTGTTTCATGTGAAGACAATCCAGCAGATCAACTGGCAGGATTTTAACCTATCACAAGCAGATAAGATTGACATTCCCTATTTAATTATCAGTTTCAGTGTCGCAATTCTTATCTGCTTGCTGGTAGCGTTTGTATTCAAACGGGTTCGCTATGATACGGTTAAACAACTTTACCACCGTCAAAAACTGGCAAAGATGATACTTGAAAACAAGTGGTATGAATCTGAACAGGTCAAAACAGAGGGTTTCTTTAAAGATAGTGCTGGTCGTACAAAGGAAAAGATAACCTACTTCCCTAAAATGTATTATCGACTTAAAAATGGCTTGATACAGATACGGGTGGAAATCACGCTGGGAAAATATCAAGACCAACTCTTACACTTGGAAAAGAAATTAGAGAGTGGCTTGTACTGTGAGCTGACGGATAAAGAGTTAAAGGATTCCTATGTGGAATATACTTTGCTCTATGACACCATAGCCAGTCGTATTTCTATTGATGAAGTAGAAGCTAAAGATGGTAAACTTCGCTTAATGAAAAACGTATGGTGGGAATATGATAAGCTCCCTCATATGTTGATTGCTGGTGGTACAGGTGGCGGTAAAACTTACTTTATACTGACACTGATTGAAGCCTTGCTTCATACAGATTCAAAACTGTATATTCTTGACCCGAAAAATGCTGATCTTGCGGACTTAGGTTCTGTGATGGCAAATGTCTACTATAGAAAAGAAGACTTGCTTTCTTGCATTGAAACATTCTATGAAGAAATGATGAAACGTAGTGAGGAAATGAAGCAGATGAAGAACTATAAGACTGGCAAAAATTATGCTTACTTAGGTCTCCCGGCACACTTCTTAATCTTTGATGAATACGTCGCTTTCATGGAAATGCTGGGAACAAAAGAAAACACCGCAGTTATGAATAAGCTGAAACAGATTGTCATGTTAGGTCGTCAAGCTGGCTTCTTTCTAATACTGGCTTGTCAACGTCCAGACGCAAAATATTTAGGCGACGGAATCCGTGATCAGTTTAATTTCAGAGTGGCTTTAGGTCGTATGTCTGAAATGGGCTATGGCATGATGTTTGGCAGTGACGTACAAAAGGACTTCTTCTTAAAGCGAATCAAAGGTCGTGGCTATGTTGATGTAGGAACAAGTGTCATATCAGAGTTTTATACTCCCCTTGTACCAAAAGGATATGATTTCTTGGAGGAAATTAAAAAGTTATCCAACAGCAGACAGTCCACGCAGGCGACGTGCGAAGCGGAAGTCGCAGGTGTGGACTGATCTTGCTGGCTGGTGTGGCAATAGCCACGCCAGCACTTAACCCCCCGTATCTAACAGGGGGGTACAAATCGACAGGAAACAGTCAAAAAAACATTAGAAAATCCTTTGGTTACAAGGGATTTACAAAATTTCAGCGTATGTCAAATGGGCTTTAAAAGTTGACATACGCCTTTTTGATTGGAGGGATTTTTACTGAATGAACAAACTTGGTTACAGCATTTAAAAGAAAAACGCTTGGCTTATGGACTATCTCAAAACCGTTTAGCTGTTGCGACTGGTATTACAAGGCAGTATCTAAGCGATATTGAAACAGGAAAAGTCAAGCCATCAGAGGATTTACAGCAGTCCCTTTGGGAAGCTCTGGAACGCTTCAATCCCGACGCTCCCCTTGAAATGCTGTTTGATTATGTAAGGATTCGCTTTCCGACAACAGACGTACAGCAGGTGGTCGAAAACATCTTACAACTGAAACTGTCCTATTTTCTTCATGAGGACTATGGTTTCTATTCTTATTCAGAGCATTATGCTTTAGGCGACATATTCGTCCTTTGCTCCCATGAACTGGACAAAGGAGTTCTGGTGGAATTGAAAGGTCGTGGGTGCAGACAATTTGAAAGCTATCTTCTGGCACAACAAAGAAGCTGGTATGAGTTCTTTATGGACGTTTTGGTGGCTGGCGGTGTGATGAAACGCCTTGACCTTGCCATTAACGATAAGACAGGGATTTTGAATATCCCTGTACTCACTGAAAAGTGCCAACAGGAAGAATGTATCTCCGTCTTCCGCAGTTTTAAAAGCTATCGCAGTGGCGAACTGGTACGCAAAGAGGAAAAGGAATGTATGGGAAACACCCTCTATATCGGTTCATTACAAAGTGAAGTTTATTTCTGTATCTATGAAAAGGACTACGAGCAGTACAAGAAAAATGATATTCCCATTGAAGACGCAGAAGTAAAAAACCGTTTTGAGATTCGATTGAAAAATGAGCGTGCCTATTATGCAGTCCGTGATTTACTCGTCTATGACAATCCAGAGCATACCGCCTTTAAAATTATCAATCGGTATATCCGTTTTGTAGATAAAGACGATTCCAAACCTCGTTCTGATTGGAAACTGAATGAAGAATGGGCTTGGTTTATTGGGAACAATCGTGAACGATTAAAACTAACCACAAAACCAGAGCCTTACTCCTTCCAAAGGACGCTGAACTGGCTATCTCATCAAGTTGCCCCGACCTTAAAGGTTGCGATTAAACTTGATGAAATCAACCAGACGCAGGTTGTAAAAGACATTCTCGACCATGCGAAACTGACAGACCGATACAAGCAGATTTTGAAGCAACAGTCAGTAAAAGAACAGGACGTGATAACAACAAAAAAAGGATATCTGTCAACCATACCAGTTGACAGATATCCAAAAAAAGATATAATGGGAGATAAGACGGTTCGTGTTCGTGCTGACTTGCACCATATCATAAAAATCGAAACAGCAAAGAATGGCGGAAACGTAAAAGAAGTTATGGAAATAAGACTTAGAAGCAAACTTAAGAGTGTGTTGATAGTGCATTATCTTAAAATTTTGTATAATAGGAATTGAAGTTAAATTAGATGCTAAAAATTTGTAATTAAGAAGGAGGGATTCGTCATGTTGGTATTCCAAATGCGTAATGTAGATAAAACATCTACTGTTTTGAAACAGACTAAAAACAGTGATTACGCAGATAAATAAATACGTTAGATTAATTCCTACCAGTGACTAATCTTATGACTTTTTAAACAGATAACTAAAATTACAAACAAATCGTTTAACTTCTGTATTTGTTTATAGATGTAATCACTTCAGGAGAGATTACATGAACAAAAATATAAAATATTCTCAAAACTTTTTAACGAGTGAAAAAGTACTCAACCAAATAATAAAACAATTGAATTTAAAAGAAACCGATACCGTTTACGAAATTGGAACAGGTAAAGGGCATTTAACGACGAAACTGGCTAAAATAAGTAAACAGGTAACGTCTATTGAATTAGACAGTCATCTATTCAACTTATCGTCAGAAAAATTAAAACTGAATACTCGTGTCACTTTAATTCACCAAGATATTCTACAGTTTCAATTCCCTAACAAACAGAGGTATAAAATTGTTGGGAATATTCCTTACCATTTAAGCACACAAATTATTAAAAAAGTGGTTTTTGAAAGCCGTGCGTCTGACATCTATCTGATTGTTGAAGAAGGATTCTACAAGCGTACCTTGGATATTCACCGAACACTAGGGTTGCTCTTGCACACTCAAGTCTCGATTCAGCAATTGCTTAAGCTGCCAGCGGAATGCTTTCATCCTAAACCAAAAGTAAACAGTGTCTTAATAAAACTTACCCGCCATACCACAGATGTTCCAGATAAATATTGGAAGCTATATACGTACTTTGTTTCAAAATGGGTCAATCGAGAATATCGTCAACTGTTTACTAAAAATCAGTTTCATCAAGCAATGAAACACGCCAAAGTAAACAATTTAAGTACCATTACTTATGAGCAAGTATTGTCTATTTTTAATAGTTATCTATTATTTAACGGGAGGAAATAATTCTATGAGTCGCTTTTTTAAATTTGGAAAGTTACACGTTACTAAAGGGAATGGAGATAAATTATTAGATATACTACTGACAGCTTCCAAGAAGCTAAAGAGGTCCCTAGCGCCTACGGGGAATTTGTATCGATAAGGGGTACAAATTCCCACTAAGCGCTCGGGACCCCTTGTAGGAAAATGTCCTAAGTGGGATATCTGTCAACTGGTATGGTTGACTAAAAATACTTCCTACGAAAATGTAGGGGGTATTTTTTTACGAAAAAATACAATCGATTCTTAAAAAGAAAAATTTTTGATTGGCAAAACCATAACAAGTTCGTTTTAGGGTTTTGATTTTGCGATTGATGCCTTCTAAAGGACCATTAGAGTATTCAAATTTAGCGCTATTTAAGACATATTTTCTGTTTTGACGAAGGGTTTGAATAGCAGTATCCATTTCTGTATTGGTTTTTTGGTAGTCTAAGATGGTTGACTCTAGTAATTCACTATTGCGCTCGTTTAGGGCTTTCGTGATATCTTGGTAAGTTTGGTATACTTCAGCGAACTTGGAAAATTTACTAGTAATGAGATCAACAGCATTTTGGCGAGTCATATATTGTTTAACGCCGCGAAGAAAAACTACTTCTTCAGGGTGAAGATCTTCAGCTTTTTTATGGAATAGCTTCCAATGTGACTTCATAATTTTATATTCTTGGCTCTGTTTATCAAGTTGCTTTAGGATAGAGATACGACAATTGTCCAAAGCGCGACCAGCTAATTGTACAAGGTGGAAGCGATCAATAATGATATTGGCATTAGGGAAAAGGCGATAGATAAAACTTTGATATTGAGCATTTAAATCAATTACAACTGATTGAACGCATTCGCGTTCGGCTTTTGAATAACGACTTTCAAAATAATCAACAATGGTAGGTGATAGACGATCCTGTAACTTTGTGACAATTTGGTGGGTTTCAGCGTCACAACAGATAAAGGACATCACAGACTTAATTGAACGAAACTCGTCAAAACATAGATGCTTAGGCAACTTAGCCACACGATAGTGTGGTTCCATGCGCTCTAAGATTGTTCGACGAACACTGCTAGGAGAGCAGTGACACATTTCAGCAATAAGCTGACCAGATAAGCCTTTACGAGCTAAAAGCATGATTTGATTTTTGAGATCACTGGATAAGGTTTGATTTTCTTTGGTTAAATTAGTAATAGCACCAAAAGTAGTATGGCATGATTTACATTTATAGCGTTGTTTACGAAGCTCTAGTTCATATCTTCTCCCATTTAAACTTGCCAGTCGTACATGAGTTTTGCGAAAGCCATCCTTATTAACTGTGGGAAAGCCACAGTTACGACAACGATTAATCGGATAAGAAAGAGTAGCTGTTATTAGCGTTATATACTCTTTAACAGAATCGTTGTTGTGTTCAGCTTCTTCAACAGAAATAATTTTAATATTTTTATCTTTAATTCCAAGAATATTTAGGATAGAATCATTATGGGACATTTGTTTAACCTTCTTTCATGATTTTTGTGGTGAATTGATTGTATAACGAGGGGACAGCAAATGTCCTCTTTTTTGTATAAAAAAATCTGGCATGGAATCTCTATCCATACCAGAAAGTGTATACCCCAAAAAAATAACTCAAATACAAATTCATTGAATATAGAGAGGAGAACATTTTTATGAATTTTGGACAAAACCTTTATAACTGGTTTCTATCAAACGCTCAATCACTGGTGCTTTTAGCAATCGTTGTGATTGGCTTGTATCTTGGCTTCAAGCGTGAGTTTAGCAAACTGATTGGCTTTTTAATTATTGCGATTATTGCGGTTGGCTTAGTCTTCAACGCTGCTGGAGTAAAAGACATTTTACTAGAGCTATTCAATCGCATTATTGGTGCTTAAATAAAACCGTTCTTTTGTGGAATATAAGTGGTTTTCTTATGTTCCGCAAAGGAATGGTACACCAAACGAAGTGCGGTAGGGATTTTTGAATCTCTACAAAGAAAGGACGTGAATATATGGACGATATGCAAGTCTATATTGCGAATTTAGGCAAATACAATGAGGGCGAATTGGTCGGTGCGTGGTTTACCTTTCCCATTGACTTTGAGGAAGTCAAAGAGAAAATCGGCTTGAATGATGAATATGAGGAATACGCCATTCATGACTACGAGTTACCCTTTACGGTTGACGAATACACTTCCATTGGCGAACTCAATCGACTATGGGAAATGGTATCGGAATTACCCGAAGAATTACAATCGGAGCTATCTGCTCTGCTCACTCATTTTTCAAGCATTGAAGAACTAAGCGAACATCAAGAGGATATTATCATTCATTCCGATTGTGATGATATGTATGACGTGGCACGCTACTACATTGAAGAAACGGGTGCTTTAGGCGAAGTACCAGCTAGTCTTCAAAACTATATTGATTATCAAGCCTATGGTCGGGATTTAGACCTTTCAGGAACGTTTATCTCAACCAATCATGGGATTTTTGAAATCGTCTATTAAATCTGTCGGTACATTACTACTGGCAGATTTTCTATTTTACGGGGTGGCTCAATCAGCTACCCCTATTTTTTATGAAAGGATTGATTACATGAAGAAAATACGAAGCTATACCAGTATCTGGTCTGTGGAAAAGGTACTGTATTCTATCAATGATTTTAGACTTCCGTTTCCCATAACCTTTACGCAAATGACATGGTTTGTCGTGTCACTCTTTGCAGTGATGATACTTGGCAACTTGCCCCCTCTTTCCATGATAGAGGGAGCATTTCTCAAATACTTTGGGATTCCTGTGGCTTTCACATGGTTTATGTCTACAAAAACTTTTGATGGTAAAAAGCCTTATGGATTTTTGAAGTCTGTCATTGCTTATGCACTGCGACCAAAGCTGACCTATGCAGGAAAAAAAGTAACGCTTGGCAGAAACCAGCCACAAGAAGCCATTACAGCAGTTAGGAGTGAATTTTATGGCATATCCAATTAAATACATTGAAAACAATCTCGTCTGGAATAAAGACGGGGAATGTTATGCTTACTATGAGCTTGTTCCTTACAATTACTCATTTCTAAGTCCAGAACAGAAAATACAAGTGCATGATTCTTTCAGACAGCTTATCGCACAAAATCGTGATGGCAAAATTCATGCTTTACAAATCAGTACAGAATCCAGCATACGTTCTGCACAAGAGCGTTCCAAAAATGAAGTCACTGGCAAGCTCAAAGCGGTTGCCTATGACAAAATCGACCAACAGACAGACGCTTTAATATCCATGATTGGCGAAAATCAAGTGAACTACCGTTTCTTTATCGGCTTTAAGTTGCTTCTCAACGATCAGGAGTTTTCTATGAAAAGTCTTACCGTTGAAGCAAAAAATGCTTTGTCTGATTTTGTCTATGATGTGAACCATAAGCTGATGGGCGATTTTGTTAGTATGAGTAATGATGAAATCCTGCGTTTTCAGAAGATGGAAAAGCTCTTAGAAAATAAAATCTCTCGTCGTTTCAAAATCCGCAGGTTAGATAAGGACGACTTCGGCTATCTGATTGAACACCTTTACGGACAGACAGGCACTGCCTATGAAGAGTATGAGTACCATCTATCAAAGAAAAAGCTGGATAATGAAACGCTGATTAAATACTATGACTTGATTAAGCCTACTCGCTGTTTGGTGGAAGAAAAACAGCGATATTTGAAAATCCAGCAGGAAGATGAAACCGTCTATGTAGCTTACTTTACCATTAACAGCATTGTCGGAGAACTGGACTTCCCGTCCTCTGAAATCTTCTACTACCAGCAACAGCAATTTACATTCCCGATTGATACGTCAATGAATGTGGAAATTGTAGCGAATCGTAAAGCCCTATCTACTGTCCGCAATAAAAAGAAAGAACTGAAAGACTTGGATAACCACGCTTGGCAAAGTGATAATGAAACCAGCTCCAATGTGGCGGAAGCTCTGGAAAGTGTGAATGAGCTGGAAACCAATTTAGACCAAAGCAAGGAATCTATGTACAAGCTGTCTTATGTGGTAAGGGTATCAGCAAATGATCTTGACGAACTCAAACGTCGTTGTAATGAAGTGAAAGATTTTTATGACGATTTAAGCGTAAAACTGGTACGACCATTTGGGGATATGCTCGGCTTACATGAAGAATTTTTACCTGCCAGCAAGCGTTATATGAATGATTATATTCAATACGTGACCTCTGATTTCCTCGCTGGTTTAGGTTTTGGTGCTACTCAAATGCTGGGGGAAAATGAGGGGATTTATGTTGGCTACAGCTTAGATACTGGACGCAATGTCTATCTGAAACCTGCTCTTGCCAGTCAAGGGGTTAAGGGTTCAGTAACCAATGCGTTAGCGTCGGCTTTTGTTGGTTCGCTGGGTGGTGGTAAATCCTTTGCGAATAACCTTATCGTCTATTATGCGGTGCTTTATGGGGCACAAGCAGTGATTGTAGACCCAAAAGCAGAACGTGGCAGATGGAAAGAAACCTTGCCAGAGATTTCCCATGAAATCAATATCGTCACTCTGACTTCTGATGAGAAAAACAAAGGCTTACTTGACCCTTATGTGATTATGAAAAATCCCAAAGATTCTGAATCACTGGCTATTGATATTCTGACATTCCTTACGGGGATTTCCTCTCGTGATGGGGAACGCTTCCCAATCCTTAGAAAAGCCATTCGTGCAGTAACCAATAGTGAAGTACGAGGGTTGATGAAAGTGATTGAGGAATTACGGGTTGAGAATACGCCACTAAGTACCAGTATAGCCGACCATATCGAAAGTTTTACAGACTATGACTTTGCACATTTATTATTCAGTAATGGTTATGTGGAGCAGTCTATCAGCTTAGAAAAACAACTGAACATTATACAGGTTGCGGACTTGGTACTTCCCGACAAGGAAACTTCCTTTGAGGAATATACCACTATGGAGCTTTTATCCGTTGCTATGCTGATTGTCATTAGTACCTTTGCTTTAGACTTTATCCATACAGACCGAAGCATTTTCAAGATTGTAGATTTAGACGAAGCATGGAGCTTTTTACAGGTAGCACAAGGAAAAACACTATCTATGAAGCTGGTTCGGGCTGGTCGTGCTATGAACGCTGGGGTATATTTCGTGACCCAAAATACAGACGACCTCTTAGATGAAAAACTGAAAAATAACCTCGGCTTAAAATTTGCATTTCGTTCCACTGACCTTAACGAGATTAAAAAGACCTTAGCCTTTTTTGGTGTAGACCCAGAGGACGAAAACAATCAGAAGCGATTGCGTGATTTGGAAAACGGGCAATGCCTTATCAGTGATTTATATGGTCGTGTCGGTGTGATACAGTTCCACCCTGTATTTGAAGAACTGCTCCATGCCTTTGATACCAGACCACCTGTGCGAAAAGAGGTGTAAATGTGAAACCATCAATATTAAACAGAATAAAATCAAACTGGACGCTGAAACGTCTAGGTAAAGTGGCAATGACAGTGGCTTTCACACTTGTGATTGCCATTTTTCTTTTAGCCATGCTGGGAACGGTGGTTCAAGCTGCGGGCTTGGTAGATGATACGGTCAATGTGGCAAATGAATACAGCCGATACCCACTTGAAAACTATCAACTGGATTTTTATGTGGATAATAGCTGGGGCTGGCTACCGTGGAACTGGTCGGACGGGATTGGAAAACAGGTCATGTATGGACTATATGCCATTACCAATTTTATTTGGACAATCAGTCTTTATGTTTCCAATGCGACGGGTTACTTAGTACAGGAAGCCTATTCCTTAGACTTCATTTCCGCTACAGCAGATTCCATTGGCAAGAATATGCAGACCCTTGCAGGGGTTACGCCTAGTGGACTATCAACAGAGGGTTTCTATGTTGGATTCCTTTTACTCTTGATTTTGGTTCTTGGGGTTTATGTTGCCTATACAGGACTGATAAAGAGAGAAACCACAAAGGCAATTCATGCCCTCATGAATTTTGTGCTGGTTTTTATCCTATCGGCTTCCTTTATTTCCTATGCTCCCGACTACATTAAAAAAATCAATGACTTTTCATCAGACATCAGCAACGCTAGTTTGTCACTGGGTACAAAAATTGTCATGCCCCATTCAGATAGTCAAGGCAAGGACAGTGTGGACTTGATACGTGACAGCCTATTTTCCATACAGGTTCAGCAACCGTGGCTACTGCTTCAATATAACAGTTCAGACATTGAAAGTATTGGTATTGACCGTGTGGAAAGCCTGCTCTCAACCAGTCCAGATTCCAACAATGGGGAAGACAGAGAAAAAATTGTTGCGGAAGAAATTGAAGATAGAAGCAATACCAATATGACGATTACAAAGACGATTAACCGTTTAGGTACAGTCTTCTTCCTATTTGTCTTCAATATTGGGATTTCCATATTTGTATTCCTATTAACAGGAATCATGATTTTCTCGCAGGTACTTTTTATCATCTATGCTATGTTTCTGCCTGTGAGCTTTATTTTAAGCATGATTCCATCATTTGATGGTATGTCAAAACGAGCCATAACAAAGCTCTTTAATACCATTTTGACACGAGCTGGAATCACATTGATTATTACGACAGCATTTAGTATTTCAACCATGCTCTATACCTTATCGGCTGGTTATCCGTTCTTTTTGATTGCTTTTCTACAGATTGTGACCTTTGCAGGAATCTACTTCAAGCTGGGCGATTTAATGAGTATGTTTTCTCTACAGAGTAACGATTCTCAAAGTGTGGGAAGTCGTGTGATGAGAAAACCTCGTATGCTTATGCACGCTCACATGCACCGTCTACAGCGGAAACTTGGACGTTCCATGACTACTCTAGGGGCTGGGTCTGCCATTGTTACAGGTAAAAAAGGACAGTCGGGTTCGGGGAGTTCTGCAAGGACACAAGCAGATCACTCCCGACCAGACGGAAAGGAAAAATCAACACTTGGAAAACGTATCGGTCAAACCATCGGTACAGTAGCTGATACCAAAGACAGAATGGTAGACACTGCTAGTGGTTTGAAAGAACAGGTTAAAGATTTGCCGACCAATGCAAGATATGCAGTATATCAAGGAAAATCCAAAGTAAAAGAGAATGTCCGTGATTTAACCAGTAGTATTTCTCAAACCAAAGCGGACAGAGCCAGTGGACGCAAGGAACAGCAGGAACAAAGGCGAAAAACCATTGCGAAGCGTCGCTCTGAAATGGAACAGGTCAAACAGAAAAAACAGCCTGCTTCTTCTGTTCATGAAAGACCGACTACAAGACAAGAACAATATCATGATGAACAGACCTCAAAACAGTCTAATATTCAGACTTCATATAAGGAATCTCAACAAGCCAAACAAGAGCGTCCAGCAGTTAAGTCCGATTTTTCAAGTCCAAAAGTGGAACGCCAAGGCAATACCGTTCAAGAAAAAACCGTTCAAAAGCCAGCAACTTCAACCACTACAGCAGATAGAACTTCACAACGTCCAATCACAAAAGAACGTCCGTCTACTGTTCAAAGAGTACCACTACAAAATACAAGAAGTAGACCACCAATCAAAACCGCCACCATTAAGAAAGTCGGTAAGAAACCATGAAGTTGAAAACTTTAGTGATTGGTGGTTCTGGATTATTCTTGATGGTCTTCTCACTGCTTCTGTTTGTTGCCATTTTATTTTCAGATGAACAGGACAGCGGAATTTCCAATATTCATTATGGAGGTGTGAATGTTTCCGCAGAAGTGCTGGCTCATAAGCCTATGGTAGAAAAATATGCCAAAGAATATGGCGTTGAAGAATATGTCAACATACTTCTTGCGATTATACAGGTGGAATCGGGCGGTACTGCGGAAGATGTTATGCAGTCCTCGGAATCCCTCGGTCTTCCACCTAATTCATTGAGTACAGAAGAATCCATTAAGCAAGGTGTGAAGTATTTCAGTGAATTATTAGCCAGTAGCGAAAGGCTCAGTGTAGATTTAGAATCGGTTATCCAGTCCTACAATTATGGTGGTGGTTTCTTAGGGTATGTGGCTAATCGTGGAAATAAATATACCTTTGAACTGGCTCAAAGTTTCTCAAAAGAGTATTCAGGTGGCGAAAAAGTGTCTTACCCCAATCCCATAGCCATACCTATCAATGGGGGCTGGCGATACAACTATGGCAATATGTTTTATGTGCAACTGGTAACGCAGTATCTTGTCACAACAGAGTTTGATGATGATACGGTACAAGCCATCATGGACGAAGCACTGAAATATGAGGGCTGGCGATACGTTTACGGTGGAGCTTCCCCGACTACTTCTTTTGATTGTAGCGGACTGACACAATGGACGTATGGAAAAGCTGGAATTAACTTACCACGAACCGCACAACAGCAATATGATGTGACCCAGCATATCCCACTATCGGAAGCACAAGCTGGCGATTTGGTTTTCTTTCATTCTACCTATAACGCTGGCTCTTATATTACTCATGTTGGGATATACCTTGGCAATAACCGTATGTTTCATGCAGGCGACCCAATCGGTTATGCCGACTTAACAAGCCCCTACTGGCAACAGCATTTAGTGGGAGCAGGACGAATCAAACAATGAGAAAGGAAGATTTAATGATGAAATTTAGAAAAAATCAGAATAAAGAAAAACAGATACCAAAGGAAAAGAAACCTCGTGTCTATAAGGTCAATCCTCATAAAAAGGTTGTGATTGCCTTGTGGGTACTTTTAGGGCTTAGTTTCAGCTTTGCGATATTCAAGCACTTTACAGCTATAGATACTCATACTATTCACGAAACAACTATCATAGAAAAGGAATACGTTGATACTCATCATGTAGAAAATTTTGTAGAGAACTTTGCGAAAGTCTACTATTCATGGGAGCAATCCGATAAGTCCATTGATAATCGAATGGAAAGTCTAAAAGGCTATCTGACAGATGAACTTCAAGCTCTCAATGTTGATACAGTACGCAAAGATATTCCTGTATCGTCTTCTGTAAGAGGATTTCAGATATGGACGGTAGAGCCAACTGGCGACAATGAGTTTAATGTAACCTACAGTGTAGACCAGCTCATTACAGAGGGAGAAAATACAAAGACCGTCCACTCTGCTTATATAGTGAGTGTCTATGTAGATGGTTCTGGAAATATGGTACTGGTTAAGAATCCGACCATTACCAACATACCTAAGAAATCAAGTTATAAACCAAAAGCCATTGAAAGTGAGGGGACGGTTGATTCCATTACAACCAATGAAATCAATGAGTTTTTAACGACGTTCTTCAAGCTCTATCCTACAGCGACAGCCAGTGAACTTTCCTACTATGTGAATGACGGGATATTAAAACCAATCGGAAAAGAGTACATCTTTCAAGAACTGGTAAATCCTATTCACAATCGTAAGGATAATCAAGTCACGGTATCGCTGACAGTGGAGTATATCGACCAGCAGACCAAAGCAACGCAGGTATCTCAATTTGATTTGGTACTTGAAAAGAACGGGAGTAATTGGAAGATTATAGAATAACAAATATTGGTACATTATTACAGCTATTTTGTAATCACGTACTCTCTTTGATAAAAAATTGGAGATTCCTTGACAAATATGCTCTTACGTGCTATTATTTAAGTATCTATTTAAAAGGAGTTAATAAATATGCGGCAAGGTATTCTTAAATAAACTGTCAATTTGATAGTGGGAACAAATAATTGGATGTCCTTTTTTAGGAGGGCTTAGTTTTTTGTACCCAGTTTAAGAATACCTTTATCATGTGATTCTAAAGTATCCGGAGAATATCTGTATGCTTTGTATGCCTATGGTTATGCATAAAAATCCCAGTGATTTATCACTGGGATTTTTATGCCCTTTTGGGTTTTTGAATGGAGGAAAATCACATGAAAATTATTAATATTGGAGTTTTAGCTCATGTTGATGCAGGAAAAACTACCTTAACAGAAAGCTTATTATATAACAGTGGAGCGATTACAGAATTAGGAAGCGTGGACAAAGGTACAACGAGGACGGATAATACGCTTTTAGAACGTCAGAGAGGAATTACAATTCAGACAGGAATAACCTCTTTTCAGTGGGAAAATACGAAGGTGAACATCATAGACACGCCAGGACATATGGATTTCTTAGCAGAAGTATATCGTTCATTATCAGTTTTAGATGGGGCAATTCTACTGATTTCTGCAAAAGATGGCGTACAAGCACAAACTCGTATATTATTTCATGCACTTAGGAAAATGGGGATTCCCACAATCTTTTTTATCAATAAGATTGACCAAAATGGAATTGATTTATCAACGGTTTATCAGGATATTAAAGAGAAACTTTCTGCCGAAATTGTAATCAAACAGAAGGTAGAACTGTATCCTAATATGTGTGTGACGAACTTTACCGAATCTGAACAATGGGATACGGTAATAGAGGGAAACGATGACCTTTTAGAGAAATATATGTCCGGTAAATCATTAGAAGCATTGGAACTCGAACAAGAGGAAAGCATAAGATTTCAGAATTGTTCTCTGTTCCCTCTTTATCATGGAAGTGCAAAAAGTAATATAGGGATTGATAACCTTATAGAAGTTATTACTAATAAATTTTATTCATCAACACATCGAGGTCAGTCTGAACTTTGCGGAAAAGTTTTCAAAATTGAGTATTCGGAAAAAAGACAGCGTCTTGCATATATACGTCTTTATAGTGGCGTACTGCATTTGCGAGATTCGGTTAGAATATCGGAAAAGGAAAAAATAAAAATTACAGAAATGTATACTTCAATAAATGGTGAATTATGTAAAATTGATAAGGCTTATTCCGGGGAAATTGTTATTTTGCAGAATGAGTTTTTGAAGTTAAATAGTGTTCTTGGAGATACAAAGCTATTGCCACAGAGAGAGAGAATTGAAAATCCCCTCCCTCTGCTGCAAACGACTGTTGAACCGAGCAAACCTCAACAAAGGGAAATGTTACTTGATGCACTTTTAGAAATCTCCGACAGTGACCCGCTTCTACGATATTACGTGGATTCTACGACACATGAAATTATACTTTCTTTCTTAGGGAAAGTACAAATGGAAGTGATTAGTGCACTGTTGCAAGAAAAGTATCATGTGGAGATAGAACTAAAAGAGCCTACAGTCATTTATATGGAGAGACCGTTAAAAAATGCAGAATATACCATTCACATCGAAGTGCCGCCAAATCCTTTCTGGGCTTCCATTGGTTTATCTGTATCACCGCTTCCGTTGGGAAGTGGAATGCAGTATGAGAGCTCGGTTTCTCTTGGATACTTAGATCAATCATTTCAAAATGCAGTTATGGAAGGGATACGCTATGGCTGTGAACAAGGATTGTATGGTTGGAATGTGACGGACTGTAAAATCTGTTTTAAGTATGGCTTATACTATAGCCCTGTTAGTACCCCAGCAGATTTTCGGATGCTTGCTCCTATTGTATTGGAACAAGTCTTAAAAAAAGCTGGAACAGAATTGTTAGAGCCATATCTTAGTTTTAAAATTTATGCGCCACAGGAATATCTTTCACGAGCATACAACGATGCTCCTAAATATTGTGCGAACATCGTAGACACTCAATTGAAAAATAATGAGGTCATTCTTAGTGGAGAAATCCCTGCTCGGTGTATTCAAGAATATCGTAGTGATTTAACTTTCTTTACAAATGGACGTAGTGTTTGTTTAACAGAGTTAAAAGGGTACCATGTTACTACCGGTGAACCTGTTTGCCAGCCCCGTCGTCCAAATAGTCGGATAGATAAAGTACGATATATGTTCAATAAAATAACTTAGTGTATTTTATGTTGTTATATAAATATGGTTTCTTGTTAAATAAGATGAAATATTTTTTAATAAAGATTTGAATTAAAGTGTAAAGGAGGAGATAGTTATTATAAACTACAAGTGGATATTGTGTCCTGTATGTGGAAATAAAACACGATTAAAGATAAGGGAAGATACTGAATTAAAAAAATTCCCCCTCTATTGTCCGAAATGCAGACAAGAAAATTTAATTGAAATAAAGCAGTTCAAAGTAACTGTGATTACAGAGCCAGACGCAAAGACGCAGAGCCGATAAAATGAGATTAATACAATCTCATTTTATCGGCTCTTTCCGTTATGTATGGATTCTTTTAATTAGTCTTCGATGTTTCTTGCTTCGTTGATACCGCTGGCTAAAGATTCCATTAAGGATAGTTCTTTGTCTGTAAAGCTATCCATGTATTTCTCTATCTGTAATCGTCGGGTGCTTTTTACCAAGTTATTAGCAGGTAAGAAAAATTCATCAACGGAAACATGAAGTAACGATACAAGGTCATAAAGAACTTGTATGCTGGGGTGTTGCCCTTTATTTTCAATATTAGTTAAGTACCGTGGGTCAATTTCAATCAATGCTCCCACTTGTTCACGAGTTAAACCTCGTTTCAATCGAGCTTCTTTAATGGCTAAACCAAAGGCTCTAAAATCATATTTATCTTCTTTTTTACGCATAGTAGACCACCTCTATACATTTTATTGTTCCTACTGAATTAAAAACAGGTATAGAAAAACGTGTTATATGGTTTATAGGTTTATATTTAATAAAAAGCACTACTAAACGCCAATAAAAAAAACCGTTATATGGTAGTGCTATTTACGCTGTTAAAATATTGTATATTACTTCCAAATGGCGGTTTGTTGGAGGTCAACGTCGCCATGAAGTACATCATATACAATAAATTTCCTTACATTGGGTTCTTGTCAAAAAAAGTCGTCTATCTGCAATAGATAAGTACGTCCACCAATGTGGTTTTATAAATCATATAGATAGAATAACAGAAGCATGTAAACAGAGAAATAAATCTGTTTATATGCTTTTTTGGCTATTCAGAACTTTTTTACAAAGTTTATTTATCAGTAATGCAACAAATCCCCCTTTCACATTGGGACTAAGAGTGAAAGGAGATAAACGAGCAAGGCTCACTTCCTTTCCTAGACAGAAAGGGGGTGAGAAACATGAAACCATCTTCTTTTCAGACCACAATAGAAAATCAGTTTGACTATATCTGTAAACGTGCTATGGAAGACGAGCGAAAGAATTATATGCTTTATCTTTCAAGGATTGCAAAGCGTGAGGTGTCCTTTTCGGATGTTGGCGATTATCTTGTTAGCCAGTTTGCGACAACAGATAACTATTCAACTGACTTTCAGATTTTTACACTCAATGGGTTATCAGTAGGCGTTGAAAATGATTTGTTGAGTGAAGCATTACGTGAGTTGCCAGACAAGAAACGTGAAATTCTACTGCTGTTTTACTTTATGGACATGAGCGATTCAGAAATTGCAGACCTGTTGAAATTGAACCGTTCTACTGTCTATCGGCATAGAACCAGTGGACTAGCCTTAATTAAAAAGTTTATGGAGGAATTTGAAGAATGAAAACACAATATCCTATGATTCCCTTTCCTCTCATTGTAAAGGCAACAGATGGCGATACCGAAGCGATTAACCAGATTCTACATCATTACAGAGGGTACATAACGAAGCGTTCCCTACGACTTATGAAAGATGAATATGGCAATCAAAGTATGGTCGTTGATGAAGTCTTACGTGGAAGAATGGAAACCAGACTGATTACAAAGATTTTGTCATTTGAAATTAAGTAATATCCTCTCTCCTTTCGTGGAAGCGTGCTAAACCATTCCACGCTTCCCGAACAGGGAGGTTTGTTATTCCACCAAAGCATATTGAGCTTTCAATGTGTTTTGATAGGCTAACGAGCCATTGTTCTTTGAAAACTGAATAAAAGTAATCGAATACGTTTCGATAAGAAAAGAGCCAACGGAACTAACCGCCATGACCTATCTTATAAAGATAGCGAGCGATTCATGTTAGTGATCCGAGAAGCAATCTTTAGCAGGATTGCCTGCAACGACATTCTTATCGTGATAATGATACTCCCATACAGTCAATAGTCCGAGCGTGATAAAACCGTCGCAGGCAATGAGTATGGCTACATGAGAACCATGCAGGGGTGGAACTCCCGTGAGCTTTGCTAAAGCTGTTCGATTGCTGGTAAAACAACTTTTATGAAATCCAAATAAGTGATTTGGAAAGGAGGATTTTATGAAGCAGACTGACATTCCTATTTGGGAACGTTATACCCTAACCATTGAAGAAGCGTCAAAATATTTTCGTATTGGCGAAAACAAGCTACGACGCTTGGCAGAGGAAAATAAAAATGCAAATTGGCTGATTATGAATGGCAATCGTATTCAGATTAAACGAAAACAATTTGAAAAAATTATAGATACATTGGACGCAATCTAGCGTCGCCAAAGGGTCTTGTATATGATAAAATAGTATTAAGTCGTATCAAGGCTCTTTCCATAAAGGAAAGGAGCAAATGCCATGTCAGAAAAAAGACGTGACAATAAAGGTCGAATCTTAAAGACTGGAGAGAGCCAACGAAAAGACGGAAGATACTTATACAAATATATAGATTCATTTGGAGAACCGCAATTTGTTTACTCGTGGAAACTTGTGGCTACAGACCGAGTACCAGCAGGAAAGCGTGATTGTATCTCACTTAGAGAGAAAATCGCAGAGTTACAGAAAGACATTCATGATGGTATTGATGTTGTAGGAAAGAAAATGACACTCTGCCAGCTTTACGCAAAACAGAACGCTCAAAGACCAAAGGTTAGAAAAAACACTGAAACTGGACGCAAATATCTTATGGATATTTTGAAGAAAGACAAGTTAGGTGTAAGAAGTATTGACAGTATTAAGCCATCAGACGCTAAAGAATGGGCTATTAGAATGAGTGAAAATGGTTATGCTTATCAAACCATCAATAACTACAAACGTTCTTTAAAGGCTTCATTCTATATTGCTATACAAGATGATTGTGTTCGGAAGAATCCATTTGACTTTCAACTGAAAGCAGTTCTTGATGATGATACTGTCCCTAAGACCGTACTAACAGAAGAACAGGAAGAAAAACTGTTAGCCTTTGCAAAAGCTGATAAAACCTACAGCAAAAATTATGATGAAATTCTGATACTCTTAAAAACAGGTCTTCGTATTTCAGAGTTTGGTGGTTTGACACTTCCAGATTTAGATTTTGAGAATCGTCTTGTCAATATAGACCATCAGCTATTGAGAGATACTGAAATTGGGTACTACATTGAAACACCAAAGACCAAAAGTGGCGAACGTCAAGTTCCTATGGTTGAAGAAGCCTATCAAGCATTTAAGCGAGTGTTAGCGAATCGAAAGAATGATAAGCGTGTTGAGATTGATGGATATAGTGATTTCCTCTTTCTTAATAGAAAGAACTATCCAAAAGTGGCAAGTGATTACAACGGCATGATGAAAGGTCTTGTTAAGAAATACAATAAGTATAACGAGGATAAATTGCCACACATCACTCCACATAGTTTGCGACATACATTCTGTACCAACTATGCAAATGCAGGAATGAATCCAAAGGCATTACAGTACATTATGGGACATGCTAATATAGCCATGACGCTGAACTATTACGCACATGCAACATTCGATTCTGCAATGGCAGAAATGAAACGCTTGAATAAAGAGAAGCAACAGGAGCGTCTTGTTGCTTAGTAGTACAAATGAATTTACTACTTATTTACCACTTCTGACAGCTAAGACATGAGGAAATATGCAAAGAAACGTGAAGTATCTTCCTACAGTAAAAATACTCGAAAGCACATAGAATAAGGCTTTACGAGCATTTAAGAAAATATAAAAAGATAATTAGAAATTTATACTTTGTTTAATGTAAAAAATAAGGGTCTTGAAAAAATCCAGAGAGGCATTACAATCTTACAAGATTTAGAGTATGTAGATGGTGCAAGATACTATGAAAACTATTTTGCAAATCAGCTTTCAAATGAAGATTTGTAATATATTCTCGTTACATCGACTGATGAAAAATAAATAGCCTTGTATATGGAGTGATAAATAGCAGTATCTAGGAGTTAGAGTTCCTATTTTCAGAAAAAATATATTACAAAAAAGTGGGGAGTCCCACTTTTTTTGTTATACTGGCTTCAATAGAATACTCTTTGAAATATGTAGAAAGGCCTGTTATGAAACTATTCTTAAGACATCATTTATTTAGGATACTTACCTTATCAAGGTTTTTGAGCTCAAGTGGAGCTTATATTTATAATCTGGTATTTATCGTTTATGCTGCGAGTCTACCCTTTAAAAATATAGCTGTATTTATGGCGAATATGATTACGATTTTACCTTTCCTATTTACTTTTTATGTTGGGATTAAGGCTGATCATACTCGGAATAAAGCAAGGACAATTATCTGGGTTGGTTGTGTGCAAAGTCTGCTATTTCTTTTGATTGCTAGTGTGATTCATGACCAGAACTTCGTAACGTTTGCTTTTATCTGTATGGTTAATATCTGTTCAGATATTTTATCAGATTATACAGCAGGCCTTCGTATGCCGATTATCCAGCATAATATTTCGGAAGATAAGCTCTATGAAGCTTATTCCTTTACTCAGTTTGTCTCCTATTTATCAAATCTAGGAGGTCAAGCCTTAGGAGTGTGGTTACTCACAACCAGCAATCAAAATTTTTCTTTTGTTGCGATTGTGAATGCTGGTTTCTTTTTACTATCTTCTCTCATTTTGTTCAAAAATAGCAGAGAATTGACGCATTTGTCTGTAACGGTAGAGAATGAGCCTATTAGTTTACTTCAACAAGTTAAGGCAATCTATGCGGACATGGATAATATATTTAGACAGAGAGAAAGTAAATCATTGCTTAAAATTATCCTTGTCATTTTGGTAATGAATACTTTGGGAGGAGCTGTTGGAGGTATTTATCACTTTTACTTATTAGACCATACTATCTATCATCTCAGCTATGCTCAGGCCCTATTTTTAATCGAATGTGTTAGCTTGGGAGGAGCTATTCTTGGTAGCTTAACTCCCCATGATTATTTTGGTAAATTGTCTTTTTCAAGTTTGCTATCGCTCAATGCAAGTCTGTTTGTCTTGCTTGCTACTGCTAATATTTTAGATTTTTCTCCTCTAGTAGGTGTTGTTTGCTTAGCCTTTGTCATGTATTTGATGTCGAAATCAATGCCTAAATTAGATACTCTGTTACTGTCTAATTTGAGTGCGGATGTATTAGCTAGAAGTAATAATCTCTTGAGTATGATTTTTTCCCTAACATTACCCTTGGGGATGTCTGTATTTTCCTTCTTAGCTTTGCAAGATATCAGGCTTTGTTGGTGGGTATTTTTGGTAGTGAGTGTGATAGGGTTGATTTTATCACTAGAAAAAAGAAGTTTTTCGGGTAAAAAATTTTAATCTAGGAAAATCAGGCTTACTAGAAGGTCTTCCAGATTTGATCCGTGTGACAACTGTGATCTTGATTTCCCTTGTTGGGGAAACAGCTATGGCCGGTGCGGTTGGAGCTGGTGGTATCGGTAACGTAGCCATTGCCTATGGATTTAACCGTTACAATCACGATGTGACCATCTTGGCAACTATCATTATCATTTTGATTATTTTTAAATTCATACTCAATGAAAATCAAAGAGCAAAGTAGGAAACTAGCCGCAGGCTGCTCAAAACATTGTTTTGAGGTTGTAGATAGAACTGACAAAGTCAGTAACCATATATACGGCAAGGCGACGTTGACGTGGTTTGAAGAGATTTTCGAAGAGTATCAATTCTTGGGAGATTTCCTGACCAAAAAATTGAGCCATAAATAAAAAAGAGCCGCCTGGCTCTTTTTTAGTAATCAGATTTTCTGTGCCAATTTTTTACTCAAGGCTTGTCCAATCAAGGCACCCAATAGGGCTCCGATGACTACACTTGCAACAAATAGAAGGATGGTTCCAGGATTTGGCGCAACCATGATACGGTCGATATATTCTTGGGATTTTCCTCTTGCTAGTAGGGTAGCCATATAGGCTTGGGGCGCAATCCACATAAGTAAGATTGGTCCTGAAGTGCTAAAGGCAAAGAGAATGAAAGAAAGGAAGTTCTTTGTTTGGTTCTTGTATTTTCCGAGGTTAGCTACTACATCTGCTAGGAGGCCACAGATAATTCCAGGAAGGAAGGCACCAGCACCGTGTTTAGTTCCCAAGAAAAAGAGGGCGATGACAAGGCCGATAGTGGTAATGGCTCCAAAGCGCGGAACTTTTGCGACCAGAATCATATAGACGCCACCGCCGACAAGGGCAGTAAAGGCAGGCGCATAAAACATGTTTCCAGTTTGGTCAAGGAGATTGCCCAAAAGGACACCAATCCCCATGCAGAGGAAGTAAAGAACTGCAAAGAGCAGTGTAGTTAAGATAGATTTTTTCATGAATTGTCTCCTGATAATTTTTTCACAATTCTCATTTTACCATGGTTTGGTGGGATTGTAAATGGACACTAGAAGTTTTTGAAAACGCTTGAAATATGATATAATAGTTTCATAGTTATTTTTAGGGGGATATCATGGGGAGATTTTTAGACTTTGTCTTTAATCGTTTCTTTTTAGGGATGATTGCGACAGCCTTCTTTTGGCTATTAACTTTAGCAGGAGGGACTATCCTTGGTCTAGCGCCGGCTAGTGCCACCTTGATGAGCCTATATGCAGAACATGGTTATAGCTTTCGGGAATACAGTTTGAAGGAGGCGTGGTCTCTTTATAAGCAAAATTTTGTCTCAAGCAATCTGATTTTCTATAGCTTTCTAGGAGTGGATTTAGTTTTGGTCTATGGCTTGTATCTCTTGGTACAATTGCCTCATCAGACTATTATTCATTTGATTGCGACCTTTTTGAATGTTCTAGTAGTTGCCCTGCTGTTTTTGGCTTATACAGTATCTTTGAAATTACAAGTTTATTTTGCCTTGTCCTATCGAAACAGTCTCAAACTATCCTTGATTGGCATCTTTATGAGCTTAGCGGCTGTGGCAAAGGTTCTCCTTGGAACTGTGCTACTTGTGGCAATTGGTTACTATATGCCTGCCCTACTTTTCTTTGTAGGAATTGGGATGTGGCATTTCTTTATCAGTGATATGTTGGAACCGGTCTATGAAAGTATCCATGAAAAATTGGCGACAAAATAGAATGAAGCAGTTTTGGCTACATACGCTTCTGAGAACCTACAGTTCAGTGATGATCATTATTATTGCGAGTTTTGCAATCTTACTCTCTTACGCTGACTGGGATTCACGGGAAAAGGAAGCCCAGAGAGTAGCCCAGCGTGTAACTGCTAGAACAGTGAGTGAAATTGAATATTACCATAGAGAGTCAACCCAGATAGCTCAGGCTTTAGTTGAAAATCAAGCTCGTATTGAGGGAATCTATAAATACTTTAGCCTTAGCATGCCAGACTATTTTTACTGGCAATTAGAGCGGAAAGCTTCGCCTTATGTATCAGTCTCTCTGCATGAAAATGTTGATGACCTCTATGTTCGAAATGATTTTGTAACTGGGGTGGCCATTGCTTTTCAAGATTACAAGGAAGTCTATGTTTCTACTAAAGACAAACGTAGTGGAGAAAAAATCAGGGCTGAGGATTTCAAACCAGCAGGAAATAGTTTTGCCATTCCGGTGTCAGATCCAGTGTCAGATCAAGACTTAGGAGTGATTTACATCTCCTTGGATCCTGCTGTTTTATACCATGCCATTGATAATACTAGAGGTCATACTCCGATGGCAGTAACAGTGACCTCACCTTTTGATACGGAGATTTTTCATATTGGTGAAACAGTTGATAAGGAGAGTGAAAATTGGCTTGTTGGCTTAACTTCTCATGGTTATCAGGTTCAGGTGGCAGTTCCTAAAAACTTTGTTTTACAAGGAACAGTGACTAGCTCTGCTTTGATTGTGAGCTTGAGCCTTCTCTTTATTGTCATTCTCTATCTGACGTTGAGGCAAACCTTTGCTAATTACCAAAAGCAGGTGGTGGATTTGGTGAATTCCATCCAAGCTATTGCCCAAGGACAAGAAGGTCTTCGTATTGACACACTTGAAAAGGATCAGGAATTGCTCCTAATCGCGGAGACGACCAATGATATGTTGGATCGATTGGAAAAGAATATCCATGATATTTATCAGCTAGAGCTCAGTCAAAAAGATGCCAATATGCGAGCCCTGCAGGCGCAAATCAATCCTCATTTTATGTATAATACGCTGGAATTTTTACGTATGTACGCAGTCATGCAGAGTCAAGATGAGTTAGCAGATATCATTTATGAGTTCAGTAGTCTCTTGCGTAACAATATTTCTGACGAAAGAGAAACTCTTCTCAAACAGGAATTAGAATTTTGCCGTAAATATAGCTATCTCTGCATGGTTCGCTATCCCAAGTCCATTGCCTATGGTTTCAAGATAGACCCAGAGTTAGAGAATATGAAGATTCCCAAGTTTACCTTGCAACCGCTGGTAGAAAACTATTTCGCGCATGGTGTTGACCACAGACGGACAGATAATGTGATTAGCATCAAGGCGCTTAAACAGGATGGTTTTGTAGAAATTTTGGTGGTCGATAATGGCCGTGGAATGTCGGTTGAAAAACTGACAAGTATTCGAGAAAAATTAAGTCAGAGACATTTTGAACACCAAGCCAGTTACAGTGATCAAAAACAATCTATCGGGATTGTCAATGTCCATGAGCGTTTTGTACTCTATTTTGGGGACCGCTATGCCATTAGTGTAGAGTCTGCAGAGCAAGCAGGTGTTCAGTATCGTATTACAATTCAAGATGAGTAGAAAGGGAGAAAATGTATAAAGTATTATTAGTAGATGATGAGTACATGGTGACAGAAGGTCTGAAACGTTTGATTCCCTTTGATAAGTGGGATATGGAGGTCGTCGCAACAGCTAGTCATGCCGATGAAGCCCTAGAATATGTTCAGGAAAATCCTGTCGATGTGGTCATTTCCGATGTCAATATGCCTGACAAAACAGGGCTTGATATGATTCGGGAGATGAAAGAAATCTTACCAGATGCTGCCTATATCCTGCTCTCAGGTTATCAGGAGTTTGATTATGTTAAAAGAGCAATGAACCTTAGTGTGGTGGACTATTTGGTCAAACCTGTTGATAAAGTAGAGTTGGGAAATCTGCTGGAGAAGATTGCAGGTCAGCTCGGCGAGAGAGGAAAGAAAAGTCAGACCCTCAGTCAAGATTTAGACGAGGCTGGATTTGTTAGTTATCTAGGAGGTAAGGAGGATTGGTGGATAGGTCTATCCAAGGAAAAACAAGGCTCCTTCACCATTCCCTACTATGTCTTGGGTCAAGACTGGCAGATT
The DNA here is from genome assembly GCF_013276335.1 of Streptococcus sp. 2100. Classification (NCBI taxonomy): domain Bacteria; kingdom Bacillati; phylum Bacillota; class Bacilli; order Lactobacillales; family Streptococcaceae; genus Streptococcus; species Streptococcus sp. 2100. Next base: position 62,405 of record NZ_VMKV01000031.1, read on the forward strand.
TTTATTTCTGATCAACCCCTAGATGGTTTAGTCGTTACTCCCTTTGAAGCTCCTTATCAAGAACACTTTGAACGCTGGAAGCTGAATGCTGAGAAAGCCCTCTTTTACGGCTCTGTAAATCTACAACAGTCTCAGAGTCTCTTTGCCTACTACGAACCGATTTATAGGGTTATCATTCAGGGGAATCTCAATCAAATCGTAGAAGAGTTGAACCTCTTGGAGAAGGTGGTTCTTGAAAATACACCCCGTGTTCCGATTACCAAACAGCTTTTTATCCAGTTTGTCATGGATGTCTTTCATTTGTTTGAACATCTCAAAGCTGATGATATGACGGACATTGTCAAAACCATTCATGCTATTCAATCCTTCGATGAATTGGTTTCTTATATCAAGGAAACTCTGACCAGCTTTTTCGGTCAATACCGTATGAATGAAAATGTGGTCAGTGTGCTGGAAGTCATTGGTCGTGATTATCAGAAAGAACTTTCTCTCAAGGATATCAGTAAGGATCTTTTTATCAATCCTGTCTATCTAGGGCAGTTGATTAAGCGAGAAACCGATTCGACCTTTGCAGAGTTACTAAACAAACAACGGATTAAGGCTGCTCAGCAGCTCTTGCTTTCAACCAGTGATAGTATCGAAGATATTTGTTATGCTGTTGGTTACAGTAACCTTGGATATTTCTATAAAGTGTTCCGAAAATTGTGCGGAAAATCGCCAAAAGCCTACCGAAAACAGGTAGAAACTATACTATAAGACTTGTATTCCCTTACAAAAGGTGCTATAATATCAATAATAACATCAGGAGGTTCTATCATGAAAAAGAAACCGATTTATCTATGGGTCTTGTTAATCTTGTCTGCCCTTATTTCAGCAATGTCTCTGTTTGGAATGTTGAGTCCCTTACCTAGCAAAGAAGCCCTTCGTGCCGCTCAGAAACAGGTTGCAGGGGTCAGTGCTCAGCAATTAGAAGACAACATCAATTACAGCTATAGAGTAGCAGAATCAACTCATTCTATTTTTAATATGGCCTTGATTGTGCTATCTGCTATTTTAGTTGTAGTAGCGATTGTCTTCCTTGTTCGTAAGAATTTGCAATATGCAAACTATACTTATGTCGGCTATGTTTTGCTAGCCATTATTGGTTCGATTTATGGCTATGTTAGTTTACAGGACGCTGTGCAGTTAGTTCACGATGAAACCATGCGTTTAGGGATAAGTGTTATTTCACAAGCCGTTAGCATTCTCTCTATCGTCATCAATGTTCTTTTCCTAGCCCTTGTCTTCTACAAGATATGGCGTCAGCAGAAAGCCTTGGCAGAAGAAGAGGAAGCAGAAAATCTTGCTTAAGTATTGACAAAAAAGAGCTATCAAGTTACAATCTTGGTAGTTCTTTTTCGATTAAAAATAAAATCATGGAGGAAAATATGAAGACAATTTCTTTAGTTTATATTAGTTTGAGTGGCAATACTGAGAGTTTTGTGACGCGCTTGAAAGACTATCTCTTGTCCCAGTACGAGGGGATTGAGGTCCAAAAGATTCATATCAAAGATTTGGTCAAGGAAGGCCAAGATTTCTATGAAATGGACCATCCCTATGTCGCTTTTTTGCCAACCTACCTAGAAGGTGGGAATGGCGTGGATAACGGAGATGTCGAGATATTGACGACACCAGTGGGGGATTTTATCGCCTATGGTGACAATGCTAGTAAGTGTTTTGGCGTGGTTGGCTCAGGAAATCGTAACTTTAATAACCAATACTGCCTGACAGCTAAGCAATACAGTCAACGTTTTGGTTTCCCTGTCTTGGCTGACTTTGAAATGAGAGGCATGCTGGAAGATATCAAACGTGTTGCAGCGATTATCGCAGATTTGTATGAGTTGGAAAAGGAGAATTAATACTCAATGAAAATCAAAGAGCAAACTAGGAAGCTAGTCGCAGGTTGCTCAAAGCACAGCTTTGAGGTTGCAGATAGAGCTGACGTGGTTTGAAGAGATTCTCGAATAGTATAAAGTTCTTATAAGAGGTGGTTGAAGTTGTTCAACTGTTTTTTGAGTATAAACAGTCTTTAAGAACGTAAAAAAGCATAAGTTCAGGTCTTCAAAACCTTGTTCTTATGCTTTTTATCATAGAAATATTTGCTGAATTTTCTCTTGAAATGAAACCTTATCTTCATCTCGCGCTTGTCCCTTACCCTGCTTTTCCGATTGCGAGTGCGTAGATAAAGAAGATGGCGAAGCCAAAGAGGAAAATCAATCCTGCAATGGCAAGGTGTTTGAGCCAAGAAGGAAGATTTTTGTTTTCACGCGTTACCAAGGCATAATTCAAAAGAGCGAAGAATGGTGTTGTCAGGAAAGAGCCAATCATGGCAAAGCGGAGCATGGTTGATACCTGACCAGCGAAGAACTTGATAATGACGATACCGATGATAGCAGTGATGGTCATCCAGATGTTCAAAGATTTACGATTGTCCTCTTTTTGACTGATTAGCAGTCGGAGAGATTCCTGATTGACGCGAGAATAGCCATCGATAACAGTGATAACTGTTCCAAAGATACATAAGAAGGCAATAAAGGTAATCAAGTAACGGGACCATTCGCCAAGAACAGAGGCATACATGCCCACGAATTGAGAGATGTATTTGGCTGAAGCGGCTTCAACCGCCTGCCCTGTAGGATACTGAATCAGTGCTCCCAGTGCCACAAAGAAGACGGCTAGGATAGCTGTTCCAATATAACCAGTGTTAAAGTCAAACAGAGCGTCTTCTGTGTTAAAGTTGACGGTCTTTCTCTTTTCAGCTGACCAAAGTGAATTGATAGCTGAAATTTCAATAGGAGCCGGCATCCATCCTAGGAGGGAGACGATGAAGGGCAGAGCTGCCATTTGCCAAGGTGTTTTCTCAACAAAATCAGAGCTGTATTCGGGATGCTTGACCGCCGCAATGATAACTGCAAGAACAGTCGCAATGGTCAAAGCAGACATAATCCATTTGACCATGCCGTCTAAAAGTTTGTAGCCTCCAAAGAGTAACATAGCCCAAATGATGGCAACGAGAATGAGGGACCACTGAGTGATGCTAAGACCAATCATTGGGAAGGCGCTGGCGATGATAGCTGAGCACAGAATGGCAACACCAGCCGTGTTGACCATAGCCGAAAAGACATTGAGGATAAAGAAAATCCAGAGATAGAGTTTTCCTTTTTCGGCATAACCTTCAACCAAAGTCTTTCCAGTATCAGCGGTGTATTCAGCACCAAAACGGAAAAATGGATATTTAAAGACATTAGCTAAGATGACCAAGAGAAGTAGAGACCAACCGTAAGAACCGCCAGCTTGAGTGGAAGATACAATGTGAGAACCGCCAACAGCGGCAGTTGCCATTAGGATTCCAGGTCCCATTGCTTTTAGCTTGCTTGCCCAGGTTGATTGATTTAAGGAAATAGCTTGCGACATGATAAATACTCCTTTTTGAATTTTCAGAATAATCTGGATATGTAATCTATATTCTACAAAAAATTTTGGAAAAATGCAAGAGTATTTTGAAAAAAGATAGAAAATTTACAAAGAAGATCTGAAATAACTGTTATGATATAGCGGATTGAAACTAGAATAGTACACCTCTGCTTCTAAAACATTGTTAGAAATCGATTTGACTGTCCTGATCGATTTATCCTGTTCTTATTTCATTTCACTATAGTAAGGTGCAGCAGGATAAAGAAAAACCGAGAAGTTTCTTTCTCGGATTTGCTTATTATGAGGTGCCTATTTTCTATGCTCCAAGAGTTGATTGATGTGATCTACTTTTTTAGCCTCTCTTTTATAGAGAATAGCCCAGATGATGAGATAGACAATCGCAAACTCGATAATGAGCTGGAGGTAGAAAATCCAGTGGAAAGGGAACCAACTAGCAAGAGTTGCTAGTGGGACGAAGCCAGCCAGCATAAGGAAGAAATGAGTCAGAGTGGCACGAAGCATGCTCCAGTCACGGCTGAATAAGCGGTTGCCAAAGTTGAAGAGCATACCAATGGCTGCCCAGATAAGTGTGCAGTAGAGCAAGACCAAGGCACCGTGAACCTGATGCTGATCCATCACTTGACCGATGAGAGAGTAGGGATTTAGTGGTGCGTAGGTATTTGGTGCATAAATGAGTGAAAAGAGGATAGAGAGGATGAGGCCGATAAGAACACCGGCAGCTGCATCGTGAAATACTTGTTTTTTCATAGTTCTAATTTCTCCTTGATGGTTTTTAGATAACGGCGTGAAGAGTAGGTGAAGCTTTCGTTTTTCAAGAAAATTTCTACCAGACCGTTTGGCGTGAGCTTGAGGTGAGAGATGGAATCGATATTGATGATTTCTGATTGGGAAATTTGGATAAAATTGGTTGGCAAGAGTTTAAGAACCTGATAGAGTCGCAAATCAATGCTGTAGGTCTGACTCGCGGTTTCTGCTAGAACCTTCCGATTCTCGATATAGAAGCGCTGAATCTTGCCAATCTCAACTAGATAGACCTGATCATCGATTTTTCCTTTGATTTTTTCTCTTTGGTCCAGATTTTCTGCGAACTCGATGACTTTCTGGACTTTTTCGGTTTCTTGAGGTGCTTGGACAATCAGCTTTTCCTCCTCGTAAGTCTCACTAATCTGTAGTTCTACTTTCATAGTTTTCTCTCCTTTTCAGTTATACAAGGTTGTGATCACTTCCTGTATATCCTTATTAAACATTATTTTATAGCCCATGGCAAGGAACCTTGTCTATGTGGAGGGATTGGGCTCCTATGTGGTGGAGCTTTTCTGTTCTTTCTGAAATATGGTATAATAGCACTAATCAATTTCTAGGAAAATAGATACGGAAAGGGGCTGAAAGATGTCTCATATTATTGAATTACCAGAGGTGTTGGCAAACCAGATTGCAGCTGGGGAGGTCATTGAACGTCCTGCCAGTGTGGTCAAAGAATTGGTAGAAAATGCCATTGACGCGGGTTCTAGTCAGATTATCATTGAGATTGAGGAAGCTGGTCTCAAGAAGATTCAAATCACAGATAATGGTCATGGAATTGCCCACGATGAGGTGGAATTGGCCTTGCGTCGCCATGCGACCAGTAAGATAAAAAATCAAGCAGATCTCTTTCGGATTCGGACGCTTGGTTTTCGTGGTGAAGCCTTGCCTTCTATTGCGTCTGTTAGTGTCTTGACTTTGTTGACGGCGGTGGATGGTGCTAGTCATGGAACCAAGTTAGTCGCACGTGGGGGTGAAGTTGAGGAAGTCATCCCAGCGACTAGTCCTGTGGGAACTAAGGTTTGTGTGGAGGATCTCTTTTTCAACACGCCTGCCCGTCTCAAGTATATGAAGAGCCAGCAAGCAGAGTTGTCTCATATCATTGATATCGTCAACCGTCTGGGCTTGGCCCATCCTGAGATTTCTTTTAGCTTGATTAGTGATGGCAAGGAAATGACGCGGACAGCAGGGACTGGTCAATTGCGCCAAGCAATCGCAGGGATTTACGGTTTGGTCAGTGCCAAGAAGATGATTGAAATTGAGAACTCTGACCTAGATTTCGAAATTTCAGGTTTTGTGTCCTTGCCTGAGTTGACTCGGGCTAACCGCAATTATATCAGCCTCTTTATCAATGGCCGTTATATCAAGAACTTCCTGCTCAATCGTGCAATTCTTGACGGCTATGGCAGTAAGCTCATGGTGGGGCGTTTTCCACTGGCTGTCGTTCACATTCATATCGACCCTTATCTAGCGGATGTCAATGTGCATCCAACCAAGCAAGAGGTGCGGATTTCCAAGGAAAAAGAACTGATGACGTTGGTCTCAGAAGCTATTGCAAATAGTCTCAAGGAACAAACCTTGATTCCAGATGCCTTGGAAAATCTTGCCAAATCGACCGTGCGTAATCGTGAGAAGGTGGAGCAAACTATTCTCCCACTCAAAGAAAATACGCTCTACTATGAGAAAACTGAGCCGACAATACCTAGTCAAGCTGAGGTGGCTGATTATCAGGTAGAATTGACTGATGAAGGGCAGGATTTGACCCTGTTTGCCAAGGAAACCTTGGACCGATTGACCAAGCCAGCAAAACTGCATTTTGCAGAGAGAAAACCTGCTAACTACGACCAGCTAGACCATCCAGAGTTAGATCTTGCTAGCATCGATAAGGCTTATGACAAACTGGAGCGAGAAGAAGCATCCAGCTTCCCAGAGTTGGAGTTTTTCGGACAAATGCACGGGACTTATCTCTTTGCCCAAGGGCGAGATGGACTTTACATCATAGATCAGCACGCTGCTCAGGAACGGGTCAAGTACGAGGAGTACCGTGAAAGCATTGGCAATGTTGACCAGAGCCAGCAGCAACTCCTAGTGCCCTATATCTTTGAATTTCCTGCGGATGATGCCCTGCGTCTCAAGGAAAGAATGCCTCTCTTAGAGGAAGTGGGCGTCTTTCTAGCAGAGTACGGAGAAAATCAATTTATTCTACGTGAACATCCTATTTGGATGGCAGAAGAAGAGATTGAATCAGGCATCTATGAGATGTGCGACATGCTCCTTTTGACCAAGGAAGTTTCTATCAAGAAATACCGAGCAGAGCTGGCTATCATGATGTCTTGCAAGCGATCTATCAAGGCCAATCATCGTATTGATGATCATTCAGCTAGACAACTCCTCTATCAGCTTTCTCAATGTGACAATCCCTATAACTGTCCTCACGGACGTCCTGTTTTGGTGCATTTTACCAAGTCGGATATGGAAAAGATGTTCCGACGTATTCAGGAAAATCACACCAGTCTCCGTGAGTTGGGGAAATATTAAAAGTATAAAAAAGTCTGGGAAAAATGTTCAAAATCAGAAAAACGCATAAAATCAGGTGTTCAAAAACCTTGATTTTATGCGTTTTATCATAGAAATATTTACTTCATTTTTTCCTAATTCTTTTCGAAAATCTCTTCAAACCAGGTCAGTTTTATCAGTAATCTCAAAACAGTGTTTTGAGCTAATTTTGCTAGTTTTGTCTGTAACATCGAAGTTGTGTTTTACCACTCTGCGACTGGTTTCCTAGTTTGCTCTATGATTTTCACAGAGTATTAAATTGCGATTTTGCCAAGTTTCTTTATTCGTCTAAAAGTAGAGTCTGTTCTATGCGTCTAATGTACGAATTAGGTTGACCATTTCAATAGCGCCTTGTGCACACTCAGAACCCTTATTTCCTGCTTTAGTGCCAGCTCGTTCTATGGCTTGTTCAATTGTATCTGTCGTTAGCACACCAAACATAACTGGGATTTCGCTATTTAAACTGATTTGGGCGATTCCCTTAGATACCTCGCTACATACATAATCATAATGACTTGTATTCCCTCTAATGACAGCTCCCAAGCAGATAATTGCATCATATTTTTTACTTTTTGCCATTTTTGATGCAATCAGAGGTATTTCAAAAGCTCCTGGAACCCAGGCCACCTCGATATCTTTCTCGTTTACATTCTCTCTTTTGAGATTATCCAGTGCTCCAGATAATAATTTTGAAGTTATAAATTCATTAAATCTCGCTACAACAATACCGATTTTAATATCGTTCGCTACTAAATTACCTTCATAAGTGTTCATTTATTTTTCCTCCATATTTAAAATGTGACCCATTCGATTTTTCTTTGTTTCTAAATAAAAACTATCGTAAGGATTGGCTTCTATTTCGATTGGTATTCTACTGGAAATGGTAATTCCATATTTTTCTAACTGTTCAACTTTGTCAGGATTATTTGTCAGTAAATGTAGTGACTGTAGTCCTAGGTCTTTAAGCATTTGTGCTCCAATATGATATTCTCTTAAATCACCTTCAAAGCCTAATGCAAGATTGGCATCAAGCGTATCCATGCCTTGATCTTGTAAATGATAGGCTTTTAATTTATTGATAAGTCCAATTCCTCGTCCCTCCTGTCGCAAGTAAAGTAAGACACCCGAACCATTCTCAACAATCATTTTCATAGCTTTATCGAATTGCTGTCCACAATCGCAACGTAAAGAGCCTAAAACATCTCCTGTTAAACATTCGGAGTGGACCCGACATAATACATTGGCTTCATCCTCTATGTTTCCCATAATAAGAGCAAGATGATGTTCCCCATTTAGTTTATCTATATAGCTAATTGCTTTGAAATTACCGTATCTAGTAGGCATATTGACAGTTGAAACTCGTTCTACCAGCTGATCATATACTTTTCTATATTCTTGTAATTCTTTGATGGTAATTAGTGGAATCTTGTGTTTCTTCGAGAACTGAATTAAATCATCTGTTCTCATCATTTTGCCATCATGATTCATTATTTCACAACATAGGCCACACTCTTTTAGTCCAGCTAATTTTAATAAATCAACAGTTGCTTCTGTGTGTCCATTTCTTTCTAGAACACCACCTTTTTTTGCAATTAAAGGAAACATGTGTCCTGGCCTGCGAAAATCAGAGGGTGTTATATCTTCAGCTACACACATACGTGCGGTCAGTCCTCTTTCCTCGGCAGAAATACCTGTGGTCGTTTCTTTATAATCAATTGAAACTGTAAAAGCAGTCTTATGATTATCTGTATTGTTTTCAACCATAGGTGAAAGCATTAATTGATTAGCTAAACTTTCGCTCATAGGCATACAAATTAATCCTTTGGCATAAGTAGCCATAAAATTAACATTTTCTGTTGTAGCTGCTTGTGCAGAACAAATTAAGTCTCCTTCATTTTCTCTATCCTTATCGTCTATAACAAGAACAAGTCGTCCCTTCTGCAATGCTTCTAATGCTTCTTGTATTTTTCGATATTCCATTGACTGATTATCCTTTCTGCTAAAATCCATTTTGATATAATAGTTCCTTAGATATTTCTGATTTTGGAGAATTATCCATCAGTTTTTGCACATATTTACCTAAGATATCATTTTCAAGATTTACTGTACTCCCGACTTGTTTACTCTTAAGAATGGTTTGTTCCAAGGTATGAGGGATAACAGATACTGAAAAGTTTACTTTGGAGACTTTAGCGACAGTCAAACTAATGCCGTCAATTGTAATAGATCCTTTTTCAACTATTAAATCTAAAATTTCTTTTTGTGTGTTGATTTGATACCATACAGCATTATCATCTTTTTTTATTGACGAGATTTTTCCTGTACCATCAATGTGTCCTGTAACGACGTGACCCCCAAGTCGACCGTTGACAGATAAGGCTCTTTCTAGATTCACCTCACTTCCATGTTTTAATAGAGTAAGAGCTGTTCGACTCCATGTTTCATTCATTACATCAACTGTAAAGGATTGATGATTGAAATGAGTAACTGTAAGACAGATACCATTTACTGCTATACTATCGCCTAAATGGATATCCGTTAATATTTTTGAGGCTTTAATTGATAGTTTACAATTACGAGAGTCTTTCTGTATTCTTTCAACTTTTCCGATTTCTTCAATTATTCCTGTGAACATGGATAAATCACTTCACTTTCTATGAGATAGTCATTTCCTATTTGAGAAAAAGCATAAGGTTTCAATCTAATAGCGTCATTTGGCAAAGAAATGCCTTCACCTCCGACAGGAAACTTGGCACTGCCTCCAAAAATTTTTGGTGCAATATATATTTTCAGCTCATCAACAATTTGTTGTTCCAAAGCACTCCAATTCATTAGACTGCCCCCTTCTAGAACTAGGCTATCAATCTGCATGTTTCCTAGATGTTGCATTAAACTCGATAAGTCTATATGATTGCCTTTTTTCTTTATGGAAAGTATTTCACAGCCATGATTTTGATATAGCTTCATTTTATTTTTGTCTTCAGAGGAAGTGGCAATGTAAGTTTTAATATCATTTGCTGTTTTTACGATTTTAGAGGTAAGAGGAGTTCGTAAATGTGTATCGCATATGATACGGATAGGATTTTTCCCTTCCTCCAATCTACATGTCAGCAAAGGATCGTCTTGAATAACAGTATTGACTCCCACCATAATTGCACTAACATGGTGTCGTAACTGATGCACATGCTTTCTTGCTTCTTCTTCAGTAATCCATTTGGATTGATTTGTTTTAGTGGCTATTTTTCCATCCATTGACATTGCATATTTCATAAAAACATAGGGTACATGCTGGGTAATATACTTTCTAAAACTTTTTATTAAGTTAAGACACTCATTTTCTAAAATTCCAACAGTAACTTGAAGATTATTTTCCTCAAGTATCTTTACTCCTTTTCCAGATACAATAGGATTACAGTCTAGGCTTCCAATGACTACTCTTGTAATACCACTATCGATTATAGCATCTATACAGGGAGGTGTTTTCCCGAAGTGACAACAGGGTTCAAGTGTTACATAAAGCGTCGCTCCGACAGGGGATTTTCTACAGTTTTTAAGAGCATTTCTCTCAGCATGTGGGCCACCAAAAAACTCATGATAACCTTGTCCGATGATGTGATTATCTTTTACAATAACTGCGCCGACCATAGGATTGGGGTTGACGTAACCAGCCCCTTTTTGTGCCAGTTTTATTGCTAATTTCATATATTTTGAATCGCTCATCTCACTACCTCCAAAAAATATACCTTGAATAGGGAACTACTCAAGGCATACAAAAGAAAACTTATGCGATTAACAAAAATGCTCTGAAATGACAAGTAATCATTTCAGAGCACGCAAAAAGCACAAATATACTTTTATCTTCTTTCATCCAGACTATACTGTCGGCTTTGGAATTTCACCAAATCATGCCTTTCGGCTCGTGGGCTATACCACCGGTAGGGAATTGCACCCTGCCCTGAAGATAGTTATTCAATTACAGATGATTATAGTACTTAATTTTGAATATGTCAACAGATAAATACCGATTGTTTTTGATATACTGTATTTGTGATAATCGATTCTCGCTCCTCGGATAAAGAAAATATGATATACTAGATAAACGAAATAAGAGAGAAGGAACACTATGTACGCATATTTAAAAGGAATCATTACCAAAATTACTGCCAAATACATTGTTCTTGAAACCAATGGTATTGGTTATATCCTGCATGTGGCCAATCCTTATGCCTATTCAGGTCAGGTTAATCAGGAGGCTCAGATTTATGTGCATCAGGTTGTGCGTGAGGACGCCCATTTGCTTTATGGATTTCGCTCAGAGGATGAGAAAAAGCTCTTTCTTAGTCTGATTTCGGTTTCTGGGATTGGCCCTGTATCAGCTCTCGCCATTATCGCTGCCGATGACAATGCTGGCTTGGTTCAAGCCATTGAAACCAAGAACATCACCTACTTGACCAAGTTCCCTAAAATTGGCAAGAAAACAGCCCAGCAGATGGTGCTGGACTTGGAAGGCAAGGTAGTAGTTGCAGGAGATGACCTTCCTGCCAAGGTCGCAGTGCAAGCAAGTGCTGAAAACCAAGAATTAGAAGAAGCTATGGAAGCCATGTTGGCTCTGGGTTACAAGGCAACAGAGCTCAAGAAAATCAAGAAATTCTTTGAAGGAACGACAGATACAGCTGAGAACTATATCAAGTCGGCCCTTAAAATGTTGGTCAAATAGGAGCAGAGAATGACAAAACGTTGTTCGTGGGTCAAGATGACCAACCCGCTCTACATCGCCTATCATGATGAGGAGTGGGGTCAGCCCCTCCATGATGACCAAGCATTGTTTGAGTTGTTGTGTATGGAAACCTATCAGGCAGGCCTGTCTTGGGAAACGGTACTCAACAAACGCCAAGCTTTCCGAGAAGCCTTTCATAGCTATCAAATTCACTCAGTCGCAGAGATGACTGACACTGAATTGGAAGCCATGCTGGAGAATCCAGCTATCATTCGAAATAGAGCCAAGATTTTTGCTACACGCGCTAACGCCCAAGCCTTTCTACAGTTACAGGCAGAGTACGGCTCTTTTGATGCCTATCTTTGGTCTTTTGTTGAGGGGAAAACTGTCGTTAACGATGTTCCTGATTATCGCCAAGCCCCAGCTAAAACACCCTTATCTGAGAAATTAGCCAAAGATCTCAAAAAACGAGGCTTCAAGTTCACAGGCCCAGTCGCTGTTTTGTCCTTTATGCAGGCTTCAGGGCTAGTTGATGACCACGAGAATGATTGTGAGTGGAAAGGTCTTAAATGATGTCTAACAAAAATAAGGGAATTCTGATTTTTGCGATTCTCTATACAGTCCTCTTTGTGTTTGATGGCGTTAAATTGCTGGCTTCTTTAATGCCATCTGCCATTGCAAATTATCTAGTTTATGTAGTTTTAGCTCTATATGGTTCTTTTTTATTTAAGGATAGATTGATCAAACAATGGAATGAGATTAGAAAGACTAAAAGGAAATTCTTCTTTGGCGTCTTAACAGGATGGCTTTTTCTCTTTCTGATGACTGTTGTCTTTGAATTTGTATCAGAGATGTTGAAGCAGTTTTTTGGGCTAGTCGGACAAGGTCTAAACCAGTCGAATATTCAAAGCACTTTTCAAGAGCAACCAATACTGATAGCTGTTTTTGCTTGTGTTATTGGATCTCTGGTAGAAGAATTAATTTTCCGTCAAACTCTATTGAGATATTTGAGAAAAAGTCTGCCAACTTGGCTGAGTATCTTTATAGCCGGCCTTGCTTTTGCCTTAACTCATATGCACAGCTTGGATCTATCCGAGTGGGTCGGTGCAGTCGGTTATCTAGGTGCTGGCCTTGCCCTTTCTATTACTTATGTGAAAGAAAAGGAGAATATCTACTATCCTCTACTTATTCACATGTTAAGCAACAGCCTCTCCTTGATCATTTTAGCTATCAGTAGTATGTGATGAAAATACCAGTAATGATACTGAGAAAAAGCTGAGAAACTTTTCCCAGCTTTATTTGTTATAGTCAAAGCGAATGACTTGTTCCTGTGCATCTACATGAGCATGGACCCCAAAGGGTACAATTGCTCTTGGAGTTGCGTGGCCGACATTCAGATTATAGACAATCGGGATATTGCTGTCAATGATATCCAATAGTGCCTCTTTATAGTCATCATGGAAAGTTTCATCCATAGGTTTTCCGACCAAGAGTCCATTGATGACCGCGAATATGCCAGTGTCCTTTAAAGTTAGCAACATCTTTTTGAAGTCTTCTGTCTTAGGCTGTTCTTCGCTTGTTTCGAGCAAGAGGATTTTCCCTTCCCAGTCTGACAAGTCAGGGAAAAGTTTGTATTTTTGGCAGAGCTCCGTGCTATCTGCGTATCGAGAGTTGTCAAAGATATCGTAGAGGGATTCGAGGCAACCACCGAGGATTTTCCCCTCGAACTGGGCACTTCCTTGCAACAAGTCAAAACCTGTATTTGTATGACTGACACGAGGTGTTCCCAGGGCCGTGGGACTAAAATCAGTTCGTTCCTCATACCAAACGTCACTAGGGCGGATTTCTGAAATTCTTCCCGTCTCAATCAATTCTTTAAAGTAGTGAAGGCTATAGGCTAGCATTTCTTTGTCTAATTCACAAATGTCTGCTAAAAAGGATTGACCATAAAAAGTCTTGATTCCTAATTTATGCAACATGAGGTGGTTCATGGTTGTATCCGAGAAGCCAAGAAAAATTTTTTGTTTGATAACCTTTTGGAGTTGGTCATTTTCAAAAAGATAAGGTAGTAAGCGATATGTATCGTCTCCACCGATGGCACATAGGATCATATCGATGCTATCATCAGAAAAGGCATGAATCAAATCCTCTGCACGCGCTTCAGGATGGTCCTTGATAAAGTCTAATCCTTTTAACGAATGGGGCAAAAAGATAGGATTGAGTCCCAGATCCTTGAGACGTTGGATACCCAAGTCTACTTCGTGTTTGACAAAGTCCTCTCCGATAATGCCACTAGATAAACTAACAATACCAATAGTAGAAATCATATCTGATCCTCCTAGAAATAGATTGAGCCTATTTTATCACAAAATATAAGAGAAAGCTATGTGGGATTTCAGAAGAATACTTTTAATACTCTTCGAAAATCTCTTCAAACCACGTCAGTTTTATTTGCAACCTCAAAGCTGTGCTTTGAGCAACCTGCAGCTAGCTTCCTAGTTTGCTCTTTGATTTTCATTGAGTATGAGCCTATTTTATCACAAAAGATTAGATAGAGCTATGTGGATGTCAGAAGAATACTTTAAAATCAAAAAAGTAAGTGAAAAAGCAACCGCACCTGCAGTTGCTTTTATCGTTTTCTTATTCTTGATAGCGTGTTGGTCCTGCACTTGCACTACGGATATTCAAGCATTTCTTGAGATAGAAGCGAAGGGCTAGGAGGGCTGCTCCAATAATAGCTAGTGGCAATGGATCCAGTACTGGGTTAAGGCTAGCTGGTAGGAAGCTTGTTGCAAAGAAGACAAGCAACCAAAGGAACATAGAAGCTAGGATAACTAGTACAGATTTCCAGAAAGGTGGACGTTGACTGCGATCCATATCTGGTCCATAGTATTGGTAAACAAAGTAGTACATCAAGTAGAAGGCAAATCCACCAACCAGTCCAACTAATAGAAGAGTAATCAATCCATAGCCGAAAGCTTGATCTGCCGCAAAGAAGGTTGTGAGGGCGCTGACAAGGGCAAAGAGGCTAGTGATGAAAAGAGCTGAGTCCATAATCATCAGTTTTGGATCATCATTTTCTTTTGGATGCTCTTTTTCGTACTGCTCTTTGACAGTGAAGCTATGAGCCCAATGAGTTGGTGCGCCGTATAGGGAACGGGCAGTTGTACCTTTAGATTGCTCCTCAAGGATTTGGGGAATGACTTCCTCAAAAATAGTCTGGATTTCAGCGTCTGTTTTCCCATCTTTGATGAATTGTTGGGTAGCAATGTGGACAAACTCTTGGTTTTTCTTAGTTAATTTTTGTAGATCAATCTGAGACATAGGAACTCCTCTTAGAACCATTTTTTATGGATGAGATAGAGAGTGAGCGAGACACTCATAGCAAAGGCGATAAAGACGATTAACCAGAAGGCATTTGGCTCTCCGTTTAGGGGGATTTCATTATCCTTAAAGTTCATCCCGTAGGCAGAAAAGACCATGGTTGGGATGGACATGACGATGGTCACAAGAGCCAAGGTTTTCATGATGTTGTTCTGGTTGTTAGAAATGATAGAGGCGAAGGTCTCTGTCATAGAATGCAAGACGTTTCCATAAATGTCTGCCATCTCGATGGCCTGTTGGGTTTCAATCAGGGTGTCTTCAAGCAGGTCTTCGTCCTCAAGGTATTTCTTGATATTGCTGGTTGAACTGGTCAATTTCTTAATCACGCGCTCATTTGTTTTGAGGGAGGCTTTGAAATAGACGATAGTTTTTTCCAATTCCATGAGCTCAATCAATTCTTCATTACGAGTTGATTGATGCAGTTGACTTTCGATTTGTTCACTCTTACGGTCAATCGAACGAAGGGCTGTTAGGTAAAGTTCTGCATTGCGATAGAGAATCTGGAAGAT
The DNA here is from genome assembly GCF_013276335.1 of Streptococcus sp. 2100. Lineage (NCBI taxonomy): Bacteria > Bacillati > Bacillota > Bacilli > Lactobacillales > Streptococcaceae > Streptococcus > Streptococcus sp. 2100. The sequence goes on from NZ_VMKV01000031.1 coordinate 77,846, forward strand.
AAAACGTGAGCGCATGAAGGTATAGAAATTACGCAAACGACGGTTGATAAAGACATCAAGGACAGGTAGTGGTTCCAAACACGTAGTGATAATGGTTTCCTCAGTGATGATAATACCAAGCGGTATGGTTACGTAGTAGGTGCGGTTATTTCTTTCCTCCGTGACCGGCACGTCTACGATAATCAGGGTATACTCGTCTTCAATGGTAATACGAGACATTTCTTCCGCATCGAGCGGTGCTCGAAGGTCGGCAATATCAATATCGAAGGTGTTGGCGATTTCGAGTGATTCATTTTGAGTCGGATTGACGAGATTGATCCAAGTACCCGGTTCAAGCGTATCGATCTCTTTAAATTCAGTTGTTGTAGAGAGAAAAACTTGTTTCATATCCCTTATCCTTTCTCATTTTTCAGATTTTTTCACACCGTACTATTATACTACAAAATCGGCCTTTTTCAAAATAAATCTAACAAAAATCCTGTTGCTATTGGATTTTTACTTTGTCTTGAAATGTTGATTTTTAAATTTGCTCCCCTTTTTGCTCCCCCTATAGTGCTTTTAGTGCAGTTTCGTAGAATGATACTGCTTTTTTTGCGTTCTCTTTTGAGAGGTGGCTATATATATCCATGGTCATTGATAAAGTGGAATGACCTAGGCGGTACTGGAGTTCTTTGTATGGTATTCCAGAGTTAAGCAAGAGACTAGCGTGAGTGTGACGGAATCCGTGAAATCCAATGTTAGGAACATCAGCACGCTTAAAATGTGTTTGCAATCTTCTTTTAAGTCTTGAACTGCTAGGATAGTCATGAATGAAATCAGAAAATACCACGCTTTCACGTTGCCCTATCTTCCAAGCCTCTTTAGCTTGGCGTAGTTTGTACTGTTTTAGCATGCTAACAGTCGCTTGATCTATATCTATATCCCGATAACTAGCCTTAGATTTTGGGCTATTAATTTCTAAATCACGATTTAGTGTTTTGGTAACATGTACCACGGCATTATCTAAATCTATATCAGACCAGGAAAGAGCTAAAGCTTCATTGATACGGCAACCAGTAGCCAATAGGAACTTATAGAGCGTTGTCTCATAGTAGTAACGATATCTATCGCTATCTAAATTATCGAGATAACCAAGAAACTTTTTTAGTTCTTGATTTTCAAAGTGTTTTACTTTTTTCCGCTTTGCTTTCTGAGTGTTACGAGGTAAAACAACATCACGCGCAGGATTGGACGGTATAGCCTGCATGGTTACGCCATACTGTAAGATACGTTTGTTTAAAGCGTGTATCTTGTCATAATGTAGAAAAGCCCCTTTTTCCCCTCTATTAGTCTTGTCAGCAAGTTCGTTGATAATTGACTGGATAAGTGGAGTAGTGAGCTTATCGAGCTTGTAAGCCCCAAAAATAGGCAATATATGATTATCGATTAGCTTTCTAACATTGCCTTGAGTGTTTGGCTTAACCGTATTCTTATAACTTTCTAGCCAGAGATTGGCTAATTCTTGATAGTTTTTTATGGTGCTAGCCTTTTGTCTAGTACAACCATCTTTCTGGAAAGTAATTTTTTCTTGATTGGCTTTCTGCTTAACTTCCTTTTGTGTCCGCCCCGTTACCTTAGTTTTAACTTTCTTTCCTGTTACCTGGTCAACTCCTAAATATACATTAGCACGATAGACTTTGCTACCGTCTTTTTTTATAACTTCAGTTATTTTCATGATGATAAACCTTTCTAAAATACATCAGCAGGCAAGCCATTATCAAAAAGGTTTTATATCATGCTAGGGGCTACGAGAACCCCTTATTTTTGGTTTTAAGTAGTCAGACGGTAAATAATACCAGAATAAAAAACAAGGCGGATATGGGGTTAGTATGGGTGTTTTTACATATACGGGTAAATGTTGGAAAATGTCGGATTTTCAAGAATACTGGAAAAAAGCAATTTTCTTCATTTTCTGAGTCCCTAAAAAAGGGGAAGGAAGTTGTTGATAGACAAAGTCAGCGGACTTGCTGAAGCACGCGCTTCATGATTGTTGGACATTGTGGCGCGTGGTATGCTATAGGTCGCTTTTTAACTGCAAGACTGGTATAATGATGTTGTAAATACCTAACCTTTCGCTTATTTTCAGTTAGGTACTATCAGACAAGTTGGCAGTAGCTAGCTTGTCTTTTTGTTGCTATTTTACAATTTTGCTTATTTTTGCGCTTTGGTCTGTAAAATCGGCTTTCTATTCTTCAATTTCCCCTATTTTTGCACAATAGACCATGAAAAGATGGTTGCTATTGGCGAATATGGGGTTAATTCTCTCTATATATGCCCACGACTTCGACCATCACTATATTTATCGCGTGATTTATTTGCTTTCAGATTCTTTAAGGAAATTCAATACATTTTCCATATTTTTATATTCATCTATAGATTGCATACCTTTAAAAATTGTCAAAAGTGTTTGAGAAAATGCTGAGTTCAAGTTTAAAACTTGATTTTCAAGGTATCCCAATGCTTTCTTCTCACTATCTGAGAACTTTTGTTTCGCTTTTAATTGCGCATTTAAATCAAGATAAGGTATTACAATATCTCCTAATTTTTGAGTTACATTATTTATATTTTCAGTTAAATCATTATTTTTTGCAAAATCTCTTAAAACTCTTAGTTCTTCTCTTCTTTCTTGCCTTCGTTTTTCTAGTTCTTTTACCAAATATGGTTTAGAAATTTCCGAAATTTCATCCCATTCAAAAGGGTGTTTTTCTACATCGTTACTAAACCCCAACAGATATCCAACGCTTACCCCGAAGAAGTCAGCTAGTTGCTGGGCTTTTTCTGGTTTTATTTGGCGTTCCTCGTTTTCCCATCGCAATACGGTGATTTTAGATACAGAAATTTCATCAGCTAATCCTTGTTGGGTTAGCCCTTTTTGTTTTCTCAGTTCTTTCAATCTATTCATAATTTATCACACCTTTCACAGATGATTATATCTGATTTTTAGAAAAGTATCAAGAAATGATACAAAAAATTCTAAAAAACAGTTGACAATTAACCGAAACGGATATATAATAAAACAAAAGTTATCCAAATTGGATACCGCACCCTCCAACCTTTCACACTTTCAATCTATTCATGGAGGGGGATTTTTTAGAAAGGGGGAAACCTATGAGCAAACTACGAGGCTATCGGGTTATGTTAGGACTAACTCAGCAACAGATGGCGGACAAGCTAAAAATTTCTTTGCAGTCATACAACAACAAAGAATTAGGTAAAACGCCATTCAATGACAAAGAACGTCTAGCGATTAAGTCAATGGTTGCAGAAATCAAATCAGATATAACCATAGATGAACTGTTTTATAGCTAGAAAGGCAGGCAAGCAATGAAGAGGAACTATACAAGGGTCATCGATGAAATGCGAACCACTCACGGGCTGAACTTGGTAGCTATTGGCCAACGAATAGGCATAGATCCCCGAACAGTTGGCAAGTGGGCACAGGGCAAACATAAGCCCAACAAGGAAAGCAGAAAAAGACTAAACAAGTTATACAGAGAGGTGAAGCAAGACATGACAACACAACAAAAAGGTTTATGTGATTTTTTTGGGAACTTCTATCCAAAAGGAGAACAACACAACAAAAAGGAAGTTTTGGAAGTTGTAACAACTCAACGATTCGGATCTAAATATTTTGATGTTTATGGAGACATTCAAAATCCGTTATTTGTAGCGGTAGAGGTTGCTGAGATGATTGAAATCCAAAACACCACAGATTTACTAAAACGGGTAGATGATGATGAAAAGCTGACCTATGTAATATCTAGGGCAGGTCAAAAAAGAGAAATGAATATGCTGACAGAGTTCGGAGTCTATGAAGTTTTATCGCAGTCACGCAAACCACTAGCAAAAGAGTTTAAAAAAGTGGTCAAGCACATTCTGAAAGAAATCCGACTAAATGGCTACTACATGGCTGGGGAACTGGTGGAAGAACCACAGACCACTATAAAAGCCCCTGACACGTTGGCAGAGGCAGAGCGGTATTATATCGATACACTAGCCAAAGCCATTGCAGAGGCTCAGAATATGGACGACAAGAGCCGTCTGACAAGCAAGTTAACCCGATTCATGCAGGAGGTAGAACCACAATGGAACTAGTCTACATGGACGGAAAGAAAGAGCCTTATACACTGAGCAGTATTGTGGCAGAATGTGCAGAAATCAAGCACAGACATTTGAAGATTTTGCTGAATAAGCACCGCGAGGACTTTGAAAGCTTCGGAAAGGTGCAATTTAAAATTTCACCTTCAGAAAGTGGGCAAAATGTACGGGACTATATTTTAAATGAACAACAAGCAACATTGCTGATCATTTACTTACGAAATACTGAACCTGTACGGCAGTTCAAAATGAACCTAGTCAAAGCCTTCTTTGAAATGCGTGAGGAGCTTTCTAAGTTTCGTATGCAGAGGGCGCTAGAAAAGCCAAAAAGAAAAACACTGCATGACAGTATAGAGACTTGGAGGAATGCACCCAAACATGCACACAGCACCATGAACAACTTGCTACTGAAAGCAGTAACTGACAGGAACGCTAAGCAGTTAAGGGAAGAACGTGGGGGCTATAATGGCATCGATAGCTTGACCAGTGACGAGCTAGAGCAATACCAGGCATTTGAGGATATGGTAATAGCCATGATTGGCTTGAATATGAGTTATCAGGAAATCAAAGCTATGGCATTCAGAAATAAAAAAACACGCCAAAGAAGCGCGTGAGAGCAACAAAAAAGGCTTACCGAGACCAATCAGCAAAGCCTTTCACACTAACACTAAAACGAATTTAACAAAAAGCAGGCAAGCTATTATCAAAGAGGTTTTAGTAAAGATTTATACCTAGATTATAGCATATTTAGGGCAATTTGACCATACGGAGAGCGCCAACTCTTAAAACTGGTACTTTCTCACGCTTTCAATTTGGCGACTCAGAGCGTGAGGATTAACGTTATAAGAAACAACTCAAAAATCCCCACACTCTCCGACGGCAATCTTGAGTGTGAGGATATCCTGGATAGTAAACGACAATTAAAAGGCCAACGGAGGAAAAAACAATGACAAAAGAAGATTTGAGAAATATTTTAGATGAACTAGATAACTTAACTTTAGGACTTAACACCGCTGAAAACGCCTTGGACGCTACTTTTCACTTTTTCAATAAAAATATAAGCACCAAAGAGAAGACTATGCTTTTAACCTTGGAATACGACACACAGAGCGCCATTTTTAATCTCGCTTATGATTGTCTTATAAAAACAAGAGAAAGTCTAAACGAGGCTATCGGGATGTACCAAAGAGAATTGGAGCAAGAGAAAGATGAAAATAGATAATATAACACTGGAGATTGAGGACTTATACGGAACTGGTTTATATCGTCATGCTGAGGAATTGGAACGAATCCGTAAAAGCTATGCCCTAGATGGAAGTGAAACATATCATGAAGTAGATAAAAAATACAAGGGTATTTTAAGGGAGATAGATCTTTTAGTGGTATCAACCAATGGTGAAGCATCCGAATGGAAAAAAGTAACAGAAAGCCATGATGAACTTATCAGGGCGAACATCCATAACTTGCTATATCGGTTGGATGGTGTTGATTTTAGGGTATCTATTGGGAAACATTTCCAAAGGGTAGGACGTTTTTTAAATACCAGATACACAGTATTAGAGCAAGCTTTATATAAGACCATGAAAACTATAAACCATAAAGCAACTTACATGGCAGTTAATGAGTATGTGCTGGAGTTGATAAAGCAAGACTTGGCAAGATTGGAAAATGAAGAGGATAGCTTGCTTTATAAGATGGCTAAGGAATGGAGAGAAGAGCAATGAATGAACTTGATTTAAGCAATACACAGGCAGTTTTTGTTACCGTGGTACTGATTGGCTTACTGCTTTATCTAAACCATCGAGACCGTAAAAAAAGCGCCCAATTTGAGCGAGAAAACCAACAGACGATAGAAACACCTAGCGAGGATTTAAACCCTGATTATGGGCGATATATCCAGCTTGCAGGGGTCAATGTATGGGGAGGAACTGAATGAGTCTATCAGAGAATGACAAACGAGTATTAAGACTAATCAAGGTAGGGGCTGAGAACTCCATAACAGGGGCAGAAATCAGCCTTATAACTAAGCTAACAGAAAGAACAGTACGTGACATCATCAAGCGCCTAGTAGTCAAGCATAGCATCCCTATTGTGGGGGTTAGATGTGGTATTTTTAGTGGGTACTTTATCCCAGCGAATAAAGGCGAACTACTAGATGGCGCTAAGGCATTTTACAACCAAGTACAGGAGGAGAGCAAGCGACTAGCAGTGTTGATGAACAGCGACCTAGAAAGCTACAAAGAAACCTTGAAGGAGGTGGGCGGATATGTTTAGCCTAAGCCGAGAAAGTGAGCAAGACTTAGCGCATGGCATTCTGGAGGTAGTGGAAAGATACCTTGAAGCGCGTGACAGACTCAAACCACGACTGACAGGCTTAATATCAGCTCAGGAAGTCATGGACGAGTTAGATATAAAATATTTGACGCTCCAAAAGTGGGAAAAAGCAGGGCTAAGACGATACCAGCCCCCACTAGAAGATACTAGGAAAATCTATTACAAAGTTACGGACATCTGGAAGTTTCTGGGGGTGGAGAATGGCAAAAACTAAAATATATTTTTGGCTAAAAATTGATAAGAAATTTTTTGATAATATTTTTATCAAGAGACTAAAAACGGTACCTGGTGGGTACACTATGACGGTGATTTATATTAGGCTCATGCTAGAGAGCTTAGAAAGTGACTGTATTTTATACTATGAGGGTTACTTTGACAATCTCAAGGAAGAGTTAGCCCTAAAATTAGACGTATCGGAAGATGATATAGATATGACCATGGCATACTTTACTAAGTGTGGTCTAATACAAGTTGATGAAGATAAAAACGCAGAACTACCGCAGGCAAAAGCCTTGGTACAGCAGGAAACCAACCAAGCAGCATACATGCGAGAATATCGGAAACAGCAACGAGAACAAAAGGAAAATCTTACAATGTCATCTGACAATCTTACATTGTTAACTACATGTAAGACAGAGATAGAGATAGAGAAAGAGTTAGAGGTAGAAGTAGATAAAGAACAATCACCCACACCCTCTACCCTCAATCAAGACTTTATAAATATCTATAAATCTTTTGAAGCTGAGATAGGTAAAGCATTATCACCGTTACAGATTCAAGACTTGCAGTATATGCTAGAAGATTTTAGCCCCGAGCTTATTCATGAGGCGTTAAAAGAGGCTGTCAGTCAGGGAAAAGCTAACTTTGCATATATCAAGGCAATTCTTAACCGTTGGAAACAGGACAACTTATTGACGGTTGAACTTGTTAGAAATAGCTTTGCAGTGCGTGAAGCTAGGAAACAATCTCCTAAGCAAGCGGAGCCTGTTAACCGTGAGGAATGGCTTAAAACACGAACAGAAGAAAACCCATTCTAGGAGGTGGAGCCATGGAAAATAATTTTGAGCAATATAACAACAGGAAAATTAGCGACAAAGTGTGTGAAATACACAAAGTCAATTATTGGAAAATATCCACACCGATAAGAGGCAGTAAGGAACGAAGTATACAAGAGTTTTGTCCTGAATGCACAAAGGAACTAATAGAGAGACAGGATAGGGAAGGAGTAGATAATAGCTTGAATGCTGAGATCTACCTAAAGACCTATAATGTACTTATGCGAGATAGTACAATCCCTAGAGAGCTTAAAGAGGCTAGCTTTGAGAATTTCATAGCTGAAACAGCCGAGGAAAAGCAACTATTAGCATTTGCTAGGGAGCAGGTAGATAAATACCTGGACGGTGTGACAGGGAATACCCTTTTTACAGGATCTACAGGCATAGGGAAAAGCCATTTGAGCGTAGCTATTGCTAAAGCTATAAACGAGGGCTACAAGGCCAAAGGAGAGCCTAAAAGCGTGTTATTTGTCAATCTAACAGAAATCCTTAGACGAGTTAGAGAGAGCTTTAACTCTCCTACTAGTCTAGAGGGGTACTACTCAAGAATGCTAAAAGAGGTTGATTACCTGGTACTTGATGATTTAGGTATAAAATCGGACAACGCTAGTAGTAAAGGTAAATCATTCTGGGAAGAAGAGTTTATTTTTGATATTCTCAGTAATCGAGACAAGACTATTATTACTACAAATTTGAGTAACTCAGAAATTACTAGTATGTATAGTGACAGAGTGGCCAGCCGTGTTAGAACAGGCCTAGAGGGTAATTTTTTCAAGTCATTTACTATCAAGGATAAGCGATACTCAATTAAAAGATTGAAAGAAAAACAACATGACATTACAACTTTTTAAGTATACTGAACGATATTGGAACAAAGAAGATTTTGAGAAAGAGGTCAACGACTTCATGGCGACTGTTGAAGTGGTGGATATTAAAATCTCTGGTAATACCACCAGTGAACCGTTCGCTTCGGTGGCTGTCGTATTGGTATTGTACAGATAACAAAATGGGGTAGATAGTACCGACCCCCTTGCAATGGTGTAACTACTAGTGACACCCTTAAAACAGAAAGAGGAAAAACAACATGACATTAAAAACATTTTCAGATAAAGCCAAAACATTTACTTTCACTTACGAATTTAAAGACCTAGATACTGCTATGGTAGCAGGTCACGCGCTACTGGGATATATGACTGGGACTTATGAAGTACCATCTATTTCAATAACTCACAAGGATAAAGGGACGCTTGTCGCTGAGTATGTGGAGGATAAGAAACTAAACAAGACCTTCAAGCGTATTTGTGACAGTTTTAAAGACTACTACAACCAACCAGTGGACGATGAAGCATTTGAGGAACGTTACAAACGGGAGCGCGTGCTTCAACTCAAAGAGTCAGAGGACTTTGAAAGTTTACTGAATAAGGTCACAAACTACGAGCTGGAACTATTAGACTATGCTGATCGCTTGCTTTCTGATAAGCCTATTCCTATGGACTCTATGACTGCTTTTGGTACGCTGGAAAAGCTAGGCGATGAAAGTATTAGCCTACTCCAAAAGTTGGACGTAGAGGGCGAATATAAAGGCCTTGCTGGTTATACAGAGCATTTGAAGTAGAACACAGGGGAGCAATCCCCTTTTTGCTATCAAGTCAATAGTTTTGGGTTTTTCCATATAGGGGGAAATAATGAAGCGGTTAGCAATAGAAACAATCACTAAACCAATGAAGCTGAGAGGAATATCTAAGGGTATAGCTGAGTTGGACGGTCAACGTTTAGAGATTGATTTGGATAATTTAATGATTGATTTTGGTGGAGAGTCATTTGAATTAGACAGAATGGCAGGAACTAAGGGAGGTAATCGCTATTTCTTTCTTTGCCCTGATTGTGGTAGACGGTGCAGGTTGCTTTATAAACGGTATTTATATTTTAGTTGCGGTACTTGTCTAGATATCCACAAGAGCACTCTGAACCGCAGTAAAACGGATTGCCAATATTACTGGGAGCTTGCGCTTAGGGAAGCTAGAAAGGTAGAACCAGGGTGGAGTCCTAGACGTGGTGGATATATGTTTGATAGTTTCCCTGAAAGACCAAAGTATATGAAGCGTGACAGGTATCATAAGCACTATAAGAAGTTTTTGAAGTATACTAAAAAAGGGGATAGATTTTGGCTGAATGGTTCGAGATTGTGAGACAATATGAAGTAGTGTGTAATTTACCAAACGAACACCGTATAAGGGGGAAATATGGAGCGCGATAGCCAAGGGAGGTTTTTGCCGGGCAATCAAGTAGCAAAAGGCAACAAGGGCAATAGAAAGCCCAAATATGGCAATAGCAACGCTTTGAAGCATGGACTACGCAGAGGATATACTGGACTGTTACCAAGCCGAGAAGGTGGGGTATCTATATATAAAAATGGTGCATATCTTGGAACACTACCAGACAAGTATTTTAACCATTCTGAAGATGGAGCGCTTTGGGTAGATTATAGCGCGTGTCAGTATCTTGTATTAGTTTGTGGCTTGCCTGAAAGTATGTTTAGCGAACCAGAGGAATGGTAAGGGTGTATATACTTGAACTCCGAGCGAACGCCGAGAAAGTGGCTATATCCCCCTATCATTTATCAAGCAGATAAGAGCAATAAAAACCCTCCTTAACTCCCTGAGAAATGACAAGCAGATAAGCGAAGTTTTTAGCCCTCTTATTTCGGATCTACTCCTTGCAGAATGATAGGCAGATAAGGACGACAATAAGCCTTCTTAATTGCTTGCAGAATGACAAGGAGATAAGAGAGATAAAAACGTCCCTTAATTGCCTATCAAATGGAATGGAGAATAGGCTTGAACTAAGAGCGAACATAGAGAAAACGAAAAAAGCCAAGGCGCTCCGCCTCAGCTATAATCTCAATAATATTATATCACACAGGAGACCAAGGCATGACACCAGAGCAGGTAAAAGAAAAACTAGAGGGCGTTAAGTGGATCAATAAAGAAATAGAAGGCTTATATTTGGAGCTTGCAGCTTTAGAAAGTGGTATTATCAAAAAGCAAGAACTGAGCACTACTAGAGTACAAACAAGCAGGGTAAATACAGCAGAGAATAACCTTATAAGCGTTCTAAAACTAAAAGAGGACACTTTACAGAGAATTGAGCGACTTACTGAAGAGAGAATGGAAATATCTAGGCTGATCGATAAGCTGGCCAATCCGCTTGAGCGTTCTGTTCTCAGGCTGTTCTACTTGAATATTCTTGACGCTTGGCAAGTTGCTGAGGAAATAGGTGTATCTACAGCCTCGGTATATCGAGTAAGGCAAAAAGCCATAGAACACTTAGCAAATGTGGGGTAATAGGTGAGCACAAAAAAACGCCTAGAACAATCTAAGCGCTAAAGAGTAGTGGACGGTGTGCCTGTCCCGTCATCTCATACTATGAAGTTGCGTAGCGACACTATCATCTCTACCTCACTTCTCTTTAGACTAATTATACCACAAAGGAGCGAACTAATGGAGCTGGATAAGTTTAAAACGATGATGAAAGTGAGAGAGCGGATGACTTACTTTCTACGTTTCCAGAGAATGGCAGGAAGTGAAAACCAAGTTACAATAGATGAAGAGGCTTGGAAACTTGTCTTACCTGACCAGTGGAATTTGACTAGCAAGCATGAAAAGGCAATCTGTGAGGGGTTGGAAATATTCGCCCATGACATCAACAGCATAGAGAACAAGCGAGCCAGAAAATACTTTATTATCCATTATTGCTATATGAGAAAGAAAACTATGAGCGAATGCGTAGAAATGGCAGGTACTAGCTCCACTAGCTACCACCGATATAAACAGATAGCCGTCTTAAACTTTGCGAGAATCCACCAGAACGGAGAGCTAGAAGCATATAAGTAGGCGTCGGTGGTGTTTTGTTGAGAAATGTTGAGATTTAAGTGAGGGGGGATGACATGATTGAAGATTTTTTTGATTGATTTGGAGAATATCCAATTAGAGGATATGGAGATAGATTTAAACATGGATATAGACATCGATTTAAACATAGATTTTGACCTTGATGGTTTAGATTTAACCTTACCACAAGAGTTAGAAGCATAAATGTTGGCAAATGTAGGCGTAGGCTTCATATTCGCCCCCTATTTTGCTTTGTTTCGTACTGGACAACTAAAACACCATGGATAAACTAGAAGCCCTCAGAAACGAATCTGGGGGCTTTTGTGAGGTTATGAAAAACAAGTGTAAAAATACGTGTTATATGTTGACAAGTGTTTTAAACAAGTGTATAATATAATTAAAGATACGGAAAGGAGAAATCGATGACCGAAAGAGAACTAAAGAAACTTGCTAAGAAAAAAGGGTTTATCAAAACAGCTTTTGGTAAAGGTTCGCATGAAGTTTGGAAGCATCCAGACGGAAGAACGGTAACGATACCTAAACCAAAAGAAAACGACTATAGACCTGGAACACTTGGCAAGATTTTGAAAGTACTGGAAGGGGAGTAAAAAACTCCCTCCCCTATATTGGGGCGGTCATTGGTTATTATCAGATTATGAAATACACCTACTTGGCACTATTTGAAGTGGATAAAGAAAACGGCGGTTATACAATCACATTCCCCGATTTTCAAGGAGCAATTAGCGAGGCTGACACCTTAAACGAGGCAATTTATAACGCCCGTGAGGTGCTAGAAATCTATACAATCATGTTTGAAGATGAAGGTAAAGAATTCCCAGAACCTTCTAGTTTTAAGGCTTTGGCTAGTCAACTTGGCAGTGATGAGGATATTCTGCAAGCTATCTCAGTAGATACGGAACTAGTTAGAGAGCGCGAACGTTCTAAGGTTGTCAATAAAACTGTAACCCTCCCTAGTTGGTTGGTTGAAGTTGGTAAAGAAAATAAAATCAATTTCAGTCAGCTGCTACAAAAAGCAATCAGGGAAGAATTACAGGTATAACGTCATAAAGTACGTACTTCATGGTATAATATACCTATCAGCGATAAAAAAAGCACGTTTGACCGTGCTAGTTTCTTGCCTGCTGAACTCGTCAAATCTTAGCCCTTTTGTGGGGCTTTTTTTGCTCCCCTTTTTGCGTACTTTGGGGGAGCAAGTAGTAAAAAGTAATATTAGTATTTTTTGTTTAAAAGCGCGTGATATAAGGGTTAGGGAGCCCTAAGGAAACATAAAATAAGAAGTTTTTTATTATACTACAAAATCGGCCTTTTGGGTAATAGAATCTCACTTTTTTTGGTATAATGGTAAGCAATAATGGACTAGAAAGAACAAAGATGCAAGATAAAATTGTCATTCATGGGGCGCGTGCCCATAATTTAAAAAATATTGATGTGGAGATTCCGCGAGACAAGTTGGTTGTCGTGACTGGCTTGTCAGGTTCAGGGAAGTCCAGTCTGGCTTTTGATACCCTCTATGCGGAGGGACAACGTCGCTATGTAGAGAGTTTGTCCGCCTACGCTCGTCAGTTCTTGGGAAATATGGAAAAACCAGATGTAGATGCTATTGATGGTCTCAGCCCAGCTATTTCCATCGACCAGAAAACGACTAGCAAAAACCCTCGTTCGACGGTGGGAACAACGACTGAAATCAATGACTATCTGCGTCTTCTCTACGCACGTGTGGGGACGCCTTACTGTATCAAGGGGCATGGAGCTATCAAGGCTTCTTCGGTGGAGCAAATCGTTGATAAGGTTTTGGAGTTACCTGAACGCCAGCGCTTGCAGATTTTGGCCCCTGTCATCCGCAAGAAAAAAGGTCAACATAAGAGTGTTATCGAGAAGGTTCAGAAAGATGGGTATGTCCGTGTCCGTGTGGATGGGGAAGTCTATGATGTGACCGAAGTGCCAGACTTGTCCAAGAGCAAGCAACACAATATCGATGTCGTGGTTGACCGTATTGTCATCAAGGAGGGCATTCGTAGTCGTCTCTTTGATTCCATTGAGGCTGCCCTTCGTATCGCAGAAGGCTATGTCATTATCGACACTATGGACGATTCGGAGTTGCTCTTCTCTGAGCATTATGCCTGCCCAGTTTGTGGATTTACTGTTCCAGAGTTAGAGCCACGTCTCTTCTCCTTCAATGCTCCTTTTGGCTCTTGTAGTGAGTGTGACGGTTTGGGCATCAAGTTGGAGGTGGATACTGATTTGGTAGTGCCAGACGCCAGCAAGACCTTACGTGAGGGAGCGCTAGCACCTTGGAATCCTATCTCATCCAACTACTATCCAAACATGCTAGAGCAGGCTATGACGACCTTTGGAGTGGATATGGATAAGCCTTTTGAGGACTTGTCAGAAGAAGATAAAAACTTGATTCTATACGGCTCAGATGGCAAGGAATTCCATTTCCACTATGAGAATGAATTTGGTGGCGTGCGCGATATCGACATTCCGTTTGAGGGAGTTATCAATAATATCAAACGTCGTTACCATGAAACCAATAGCGATTACACTCGCACTCAGATGCGTCTCTACATGAATGAGCTGACCTGCGGAACCTGTCAAGGCTATCGTCTCAATGACCAGGCCTTGTCTGTCCGTGTGGGCGGCCAGCAAGGGCCACATATTGGAGAAATCTCAGACCTGTCTATCGCTGACCACTTGGACTTGGTGAGCCAGCTGACCTTGTCTGAAAATGAAGCCATCATTGCTCGTCCCATTCTCAAGGAAATCAAGGATCGTTTGACCTTCCTTAATAATGTGGGTCTTAACTATCTGACTCTGTCACGTTCAGCAGGAACTCTTTCAGGTGGGGAAAGCCAGCGTATTCGCTTGGCAACCCAGATTGGTTCTAACCTATCAGGCGTCCTCTATATATTGGATGAGCCGTCAATCGGTCTCCACCAGAGGGATAATGACCGTCTCATTGCCAGTCTCAAAAAGATGCGTGACTTGGGCAATACTCTCATCGTGGTGGAACACGACGAAGATACCATGCGTGAGGCTGATTATCTGATTGACGTTGGTCCCGGTGCCGGTGTTTTTGGTGGGGAGATTGTTGCCGCAGGTACGCCCAAACAGGTGGCTCGCAACAGTAAGTCTATCACAGGCCAGTACTTGTCAGGCAAACGTGCCATTCCAGTACCAGAAGAGCGACGTGTCGGAAATGGTCGTTTTATCGAAGTGACAGGAGCGCGAGAGAACAACTTGCAAAATGTTACTGCTCGCTTCCCACTAGGAAAATTCATCGCAGTGACAGGGGTGTCGGGCTCAGGCAAGTCTACCTTGATCAACAGCATCCTCAAAAAAGCCATTGCCCAGAAGCTCAACCGTAATTCAGACAAGCCTGGTAAATTTAAGACTATTACAGGGATTGAGCATGTAGACCGATTGATTGACATTGACCAGAGCCCTATCGGACGAACGCCAAGGTCTAACCCTGCTACCTATACAGGAGTTTTTGACGATATACGTGACCTTTTTGCCCAGACAAACGAAGCCAAGATTCGAGGCTACAAGAAGGGTCGTTTCAGTTTCAACGTCAAGGGTGGTCGCTGTGAAGCCTGTTCAGGCGATGGGATCATCAAGATTGAGATGCACTTCTTGCCAGATGTTTATGTGGCTTGTGAAGTTTGCCACGGAACCCGTTACAACAGTGAAACCCTAGAAGTCCACTACAAGGAAAAAAATATCTCGCAGGTCTTGGATATGACCGTCAACGATGCGGTAGAATTCTTCCAACACATTCCAAAGATTCAGCGCAAACTTCAGACCATCAAGGATGTGGGACTGGGATATGTGACGCTAGGGCAACCAGCTACCACCCTTTCTGGAGGAGAAGCCCAGCGTATGAAGTTGGCTAGTGAACTTCACAAACGATCGACAGGAAAATCTTTCTATATTCTGGATGAGCCGACGACAGGTCTTCATACCGAGGATATTGCTCGCTTGCTTAAGGTTTTAGCTCGCTTTGTAGACGACGGTAATACAGTCCTTGTTATTGAGCACAATCTGGATGTTATTAAGACTGCAGACCATATTATTGACTTGGGACCTGAGGGCGGTGTCGGTGGTGGAACCATCATCGCAACAGGAACTCCAGAAGAAGTAGCGACCAATGAAGCCAGCTACACAGGACAGTATTTGAAAGGAAAGTTACATCATGAATAAACGTGTACAAGCATTTCTAGCTAAAATGCAAGAAAAAGAACTAGATGGTATCATCATCAATAACCTTAAAAACGTCTATTACCTGACTGGTTTTTGGGGCTCAAACGGAACAGTCTTTATCAGCCGTGACCGTCAGGTCTTGGTGACAGACTCTCGCTATATCATTGCAGCCAAGCAAGAAACCAGTGGTTTTGAGATTGTGGCTGACCGTGATGAATTGGCTGTCATTACAGGAATTGTTAAGGACATGGGCTTATCTCGAATCGGTTTTGAAGATGAGATTTCAGTCTCTTATTATCATCGTATGCAGGCCGCCTTTGAAGGAATTGACTTGCTTCCACAAACTCAGTTTGTCGAAGGTCTTCGAATGATTAAGGATGAAGCGGAGATTGCAGCTATTCGTAAGGCTTGTTCTATCTCAGACCAAGCTTTCCGCGATGCGCTTGACTTTATCAAACCAGGAAAGACAGAGATTGAAATAGCCAACTTCCTTGACTTCCGTATGCGTGAGTTGGGAGCATCTGGCTTATCTTTTGACACTATCCTAGCTAGCGGTATCAACTCTTCCAAACCCCATGCCCATCCTATGCACAAACCAGTGGAGCTAGGAGAAGCTATTACCATGGACTTCGGTTGCCTCTACGACCACTATGTCAGTGATATGACACGGACTATCTATCTGGGGCATGTCAGCGACGAGCAAGCAGAGATTTACAATACAGTTCTAAAAGCTAACCAAGCCTTGATTGAACAGGCTAAGGCTGGCTTAGGTTTCCGTGACTTTGACAAAATTCCTCGTGATATTATCATCGAGGCAGGCTATGGTGACTACTTTACCCACGGTATCGGACACGGTATTGGACTGGATATCCATGAAGAGCCTTACTTTAGCCAAACTTCTACAGAAACTATTAAGGCAGGTATGGCCTTGACCGATGAACCAGGTATCTATATCGAAGGCAAATATGGCGTTCGTATCGAGGATGATATCCTGATTACAGAGACAGGTTGTGAATTATTGACCCTAGCTCCAAAAGAGTTGATAGTCATTTAGTTGTTTGTCAAGAAAAAAGTACGAAAATGACGAAAAAAGTCAAAAAAAATTAAAAATAGGTCGCAAGTCGGATGTTTTTTATGGTATAATAGACTAAACTGATAGTAACATGTAGCGAAAGGGGTAGGTACATGATTAAAATTTATACAGTCTCAAGTTGTACTAGCTGTAAAAAAGCAAAAACCTGGCTTAATGCCCACCAGTTAAGTTATAAAGAACAAAACCTTGGTAAAGAAGGAATTACGCGAGAAGAATTACTGGATATTCTAACCAAAACAGATAACGGAATAGCCAGTATCGTCTCATCTAAAAATCGCTATGCCAAAGCCCTTGGAGTGGATATTGAAGATTTGAGTGTTAACGAAGTCCTCAATCTGATTATGGAAACACCTAGAATTTTAAAGAGCCCAATCCTTGTAGATGAAAAACGCCTGCAAGTTGGCTATAAGGAAGACGATATTCGTGCCTTCCTACCACGCTCTGTCCGTAATGTAGAAAATGCAGAAGCACGTTTGCGTGCAGCTCTATAAACATCAAGGCTGGGAGCAATTCCCAGTCTTATTCTATTTTAATTTCAAAAAGAAAGAAGAAAGAAATGAAAAAAATAGTTCTTGTTAGTCTAGCTTTCCTTTTTGTCCTGGTTGGTTGCGGACAGAAAAAAGAAACTGGACCAGCTACAAAAACAGAAAAAGATACGCTTCAGTCGGCATTGCCAGTTATTGAAAATGCTGAGAAGAATACAGTTGTAACCAAGACTTTGGTCTTGCCCAAGTCAGATGATGGTAGCCAGCAGATCCAAACCATTACTTACAAAGACAAGATTTTTTTGAGTCTAACTATCCAACAAAAGCGTCCAGTCTCAGATGAGCTGAAGACCTACATTGACCAACATGGAGTGGAGGAAACTCAAAAAGCTCTTCTCGAGGCGGAAGAGAAAGACGACTCCATCATAGAAGCTCGTAAATTAGCAGGATTTAAGCTTGAAACAAAACTATTGAGTGCAACAGAACTTCAAACAACGACTGGTTTTGATTTTCAAGTTTTGGATGTCAAGAAGGCTTCTCAGTTAGAATATTTGAAGAATATTGGCTTAGAAAATCTTTTGAAGAATGAACCAAGCAAATATATTTCAGACAGATTGGCAAATGGTGCGACAGAACAATAGAAAATCCAAATAAATAAACTGCCTGAATTGTAGAAGGTAAGGAATTATGCTATAATGGTACTATTCTAAGGAAAGAGGGTGTTAGAATGGGATTTACTGAAGAAACCGTACGTTTTAAATTGGACGATTCCAATAAAAAAGAAATTAGCGAAACTTTGACAGATGTTTATGCTTCGTTGAACGATAAGGGCTACAACCCAATTAACCAAATCGTAGGTTACGTATTGAGTGGAGACCCTGCCTACGTTCCTCGTTATAATAATGCACGAAATCAAATCCGTAAGTATGAGCGTGATGAAATCGTTGAGGAATTGGTTCGCTACTACCTTAAAGGACAAGGAGTCGATCTGTAACCTATGAGAATTATGGGATTGGACGTCGGTTCAAAAACGGTAGGGGTGGCCATTAGCGATCCGCTCGGTTTTACAGCTCAAGGGCTTGAAATCATCCAAATCAATGAGGAGCAAGGCCAATTTGGTTTTGACCGCGTTAAGGAGCTGGTTGATACTTACAAGGTGGAACGATTTGTAGTGGGCCTGCCTAAAAACATGAACAATACAAGCGGACCGCGCGTAGAAGCTAGTCAAGCCTACGGAGCAAAGCTAGAAGAGTTTTTTGGTTTACCAGTAGACTATCAGGATGAACGCTTGACAACAGTGGCTGCTGAGCGTATGTTGATTGAACAAGCAGATATCAGTCGCAATAAGCGCAAGAAAGTCATTGATAAGTTAGCAGCTCAGCTGATTTTACAAAATTATTTAGATAGAAAATTTTAATATAAAGGAGAGGATATGTCACACGATCATAACCACGACCACGAAGAACGTGAACTAATCACACTAGTAGATGAGCAAGGAAATGAAACCTTGTTTGAAATCCTTTTGACAATTGATGGAAAAGAAGAATTTGGTAAAAACTATGTTCTTCTAGTACCAGTTAACGCAGAAGAAGACGAAGACGGACAAGTTGAAATCCAAGCTTACTCATTCATCGAAAACGAAGATGGAACAGAAGGCGAATTGCAACCAATCCCAGAAGACTCAGAAGACGAATGGAACATGATTGAAGAAGTCTTCAACAGCTTTATGGAGGAGTAAAAACGTCCGGGGGACGTTTTTAGCCCTGCGCTAGAAATTAGAAACGCAGGTAGTCTGGGAGACTGTATCAGCCCAACTCCCAGAAATGGGGAAGAGTTGGAACGTCCTGTGGATGTTTTAGCCCAAGTTAATATTCATAGTTGTTAGTGATTAGCTAACCAGGTGAGAGGTCGGGACGAAAATCCTGACCTCATTTTTTGTTATCTACGGAATTTTGCTAGATAATTGATTAGACTTTTGTCAAGGAGATGTGTATGTTTGAAGTAGGAGAATGGCTTTATAGTCGGATTGGTTTGAATTTTCGATCAGGTTTAGGCCGAATACAGCAAGCGGTGGATTTGTTAGGGAATCCAGAGAAGTCTTATCCTATTATCCATGTAACAGGGACTAATGGGAAAGGATCTACCATTGCTTTTATGAGGGAGTTATTTATGGGGCATGGCAAAAAAGTCGCGACCTTTACCTCCCCTCATATCGTCTCTATCAATGATCGAATCTGCATTAATGGGCAATCTATAGCAGACACAGACTTTATCCGTTTGGCTGAGCAGGTCAAGGAGATGGAGAAAACGCTTCTGCAAACCCATGATCAGTTGTCCTTTTTTGAACTGCTGACCTTGATTGCTTTTCTTTATTTTAGAGAGCAAGAAGTGGATTTGGTTTTACTAGAAGTGGGAATTGGCGGCTTACTTGACACGACCAATGTGGTAACTGGAGAGCTTGCTGTTATCACCTCCATTGGGCTTGACCATCAGGAAACCTTGGGTGATAGTCTGGAAGCAATCGCAGAGCAGAAAGCTGGTATTTTCAAGGCTGGTAAGAAGGCAGTGATTGCGAAATTGCCTCCAGAAGCTAGGCTTGTCTGTCAGAAAAAAGCAGACTCTTTAGCTGTTGATCTTTATCAGGCAGGTCAAGATTTTTCAATGCTGAATGGTAATTTTTCAAGCTCTTTACTAAATCTTTCACAGCTGAACATAGGCTTAGAAGGAGCTTATCAGCAGGAAAATGCGGCCTTGGCGTTGCAAGCATTTCTTCTCTTTATGGGAGAAGGAAAGGAAGTTGTTTATGAGCAGGTTGTAAGACAGGCTTTGGAGAAGACCCATTGGGCTGGACGTTTGGAGCGTATTCGCCCACAGATTTACTTGGATGGTGCTCATAACCTCCCTGCCTTGACTCGCTTGGTTGAGTTTATCAAAGAAAAAGAGCAGGAAGCCTATCGTCCTCAAATCCTATTTGGAGCCTTGAAACGGAAGGATTATCAAGGGATGTTGGGTTATCTGACTGAAAATTTACCTCAGGTGGAACTCAAGGTGACTGGCTTTGACTATCAAGGTTCTTTGGATGAGACAGATGTAACAGGTTACGATATAGTTTCTTCTTACCGAGAATTTATCAGCAGTTTCGAAGAAAAAGCCGATACGCAGGACTTGTTATTCATTACAGGGTCTCTCTATTTTATCTCAGAAGTACGGAGCTACCTGCTGGGGCATGAACAGATAAATTGACCACCTTTTTTGAACTTGTTATACTAGGGGAATTGCTGGTTAGAGAAAATTTCTCTAAATTGGTAGCAGAAAGGAAATCCATCATGAAATTAACAAGATTCACACGTTCTCTTGCTTCTCTAGCAAGTCTTAGTCTCTTAGTAGCTTGTTCACAAAGAGCTCAACAGATTCAACAACCAGCAGCTCAAGCGCAAACACAACAAACTCAGCAATCACAACCTACTGCTTCATCGTCTACAGAAAATACAAACCAGGTAGCAACAAGTTCTTCATAAAATGCACCTGAGGCTCAACCGACTGATATTGATGGGACTTATACAGGCCAAGATGACGGAGACCGTATCACTTTAGTGGTCACTGGAACGACTGGTACATGGACTGAGCTCGAATCTGACGGGGATCAGAAAGTCAAACAGGTCACATTTGATGCAGCAAATCAACGCATGATTATTGGCGATGATGTCAAAATTTACACTGTAAACGGTAATCAAATCGTCGTAGACGATATGGATAGAGACCCATCGGACCAAATCGTTTTAACTAAATAAGACTATGCAAGTAGGAAGGGCTGGATTTTTCAGCCTTTTTACTTTTACCTAGAAAATAATCATAAATACTTGCCTTCTATCGAATACCTGGGTTATACTAGTATCAATTACTTGTTTTTAGCATTCAAAATATCAAGGAGGGGATATGAAATATAGAAAATTTCAATTATTGATGTCCAAGTATGGCTTTAGTCTTTCGATTATGCTACTTGAACTTTGTCTTGTTTTTGGTATCTTTCTTTATTTAGGACGCATGGCTCCCATTTTATGGATTACTGTCCTCATTCTACTGAGTATCATCACAATCATTTCGATAGTCAACCGTAATACGACTCCTGAGAATAAGGTAACCTGGTTGTTAGTAGCCTTTGTGCCAGTATTTGGCCCCTTGCTCTATCTGATGTTTGGTGAGAGGCGATTGTCCAAAAAAGAAATCAAACAACTGAAGAAGCTAGGCTCCATGCATTTCCAAGAAGCAAATAGCCAGCTACTAAAAGAGGAATTAAAAGAAAGTGACAAGGCGGCATATGGTGTCATCAAGTCCTTATTGAGTATGGATACCAATGCTGATGTCTATGATCAAACTGCCTCTACATTTTTTTCTAACGGAGAAGCTATGTGGAAAAAGATGGTAGAAGATCTCAAAAAGGCTGAGAAATTTATCTTCTTGGAATATTACATTATAGAAGAAGGTTTGATGTGGAATCGTATTTTAGAAATCTTGGAGCAAAAAGTTGCTCAAGGCATTGAAGTTAAACTGCTCTATGACGATATTGGCTGTATGGCTACTTTAACAGGAGATTATGCACATCGACTTCGTCAGCTGGGCATCGAGGCCCATAAATTCAATAAAGTTATTCCTCGTTTGACAGTGGCCTATAATAACAGAGATCATAGAAAAATATTGATTATTGATGGTCAGATAGCTTATACAGGAGGCATTAACTTAGCCGATGAGTACATTAACCATGTCGAGAGATTTGGTTATTGGAAGGATAGTGGAATTCGCTTAGACGGACTAGCAGTAAAAGCCCTAACACGCTTGTTTTTAACCACTTGGTACATCAATCGAGGAGAGATTAGTGATTTTGATCAATATCATTTAGAAAATCATTCTATCCCAAGTGACGGTTTAACCATTCCATACGGAAGTGGACCCAAGCCAATTTTTCGAACGCAGGTAGGGAAAAAGGTTTATCAGAGTTTGATCAATCAAGCAACGGAATCGGTCTATATTACGACACCTTATTTGATCATAGACTATGATTTAACGGAGACAATCAAAAATGCTGCTATGAGAGGGGTCGATGTTCGGATTGTCACCCCTTACATACCAGATAAGAAGTTCATTCAGTTAGTCACAAGAGGCGCTTATCCAGACCTTCTTTCTGCTGGTGTTCGAATTTATGAGTATAGTCCAGGTTTTATTCATAGTAAGCAGATGTTGGTAGACGAAGATTTTGCGGTGGTGGGGACAATCAATCTCGACTACCGGAGCTTGGTACACCATTATGAAAATGCAGTCTTACTCTATAAAACTCCTTCTATAATGGAAATAGCCCGAGATTTTCAAAATATATTTGCAGATTCTCAGGAAGTTTATCCCCATTCTATCAAAACGAGCTGGTATCAAAAACTTGTAAAAGAAATCGCCCAGTTATTCGCTCCAATCTTATAAGAAGTCTAGGACTGAGGACACAAACCAGTCCTCTTTTTCTTGCTTTTTACGAATAGAAAGATATAGGGAGGGACGATGCTGACTCAGAAAGAATTGGATTATATCCTGACATTCAAACAGACACATTTACACCGTTTTCGGGAAATTGAAACCTTTGTGAAACTATGTAAAAAATCACTTAAACAGCCATCGTAAGCTGACAATCCTAGGACTTTTTGATATACTAAGACAGATAAATTGAATAGGAGAAACGATATGAGTGTGTATGGTAGAGTAGAAGAAGTTCATCAGGAGAATCGTGAACCTCTAGAATACCAAATCAAACAAGAATTGCATCATCGTGAATCAAGTCGTCTTCCTTTGGTGAAAATTTTACTATGGAGTACGCTTGTAACAGGAATAACTCTAGGAGTACCGCTATTACTCGATTTAATGAGTGCACAGGAAGTGCAGGATTTTTATGCAGGTTGGGCGCTTCATCAGACAGGGAAGATTTACAGCGACTATTATGGAAGTCAAGGTTTGCTTTATTATTTGCTGACTTACGTGACTCAGGGCGGATTTTTCTTTGCCATCTTTGAGTGGTTAGCCTTGGTAGCAGGAGGATTTTTCCTTTTTAGATCAGCGGACACCTTGACAGAGCAAGGAGAGCAAGCTGGACAAGTGGTGACTATTTTTTACATGCTAGTTACAGGTCTTGCTTTTGGTGGAGGATATGCGACTCTTTTAGCGCTTCCCTTCTTATTCGCGGCCTTTAGTTTAGTTGCGGCTTACCTAAGCAATCCAAGCCATGATAAGGGCTTTGTACGGATTGGGCTGGCTTTGGCAGGCGGATTTTTCTTTGCTCCCTTGTCATCGCTCCTGTTTCTTGCTGTAGTGAGTTTAGGCTTGTTGGTCTTTAACCTTGGGCATAGACGCTTTGCGCATGGGTTTTATCAGTTTCTTGCAGTGGCTTTAGGTTTTTCACTTGTCTTTTATCCAACTGCCTACTATAGTGTTGCAACAGGAAGTTTTGGGGATGCCATTAGTGGTATTCGTTATCCTATTGACAGTATTCGCTTTGATTTCACTTCTAAAATTTTAGAGAATATAGCTTTTTATGGCTTGTTGTCCCTTGGTTTGGGATTTGTGGTTTGTATCTTTTTAGGTCTCTTTCAATCCAAACCCTCTAAACTATATGTCATCTCAGTGCCTGCGAGTCTTGTGACAATTTTAGGTTTGATTTTGCTTTTCTTTTCACAAGAGCCTCTGCACGCTTCTTATTTGATGGTCGTCTTCCCTGTTTTCCTACTTTTATTGGTAACCAATATTAAGAGTCAACAGAGGGGGCGTAGTGTTAGACGAAGACGAAGAGAAACGCCAGTTAGTCTATGGAGTCGTTTCTTCAAAGGAAATCTATATCTGCCAGTTTTAGGGCTTGTCTATCTCTTGACTGTTCCCTTTTTGATGAGGTTTGTCCTTTATCCGGTACCTTATCAAGAACGTAATCGTCTTGCTGATTTGGTAAAAGAGGAGACAAATACGGAAGATGCTATCTATGCATGGGATGATACTGCGACTCTTTATCGTAAGAGTGAGCGCTTGTCGCCATCGGCGATTTTGTCTCCCGTGCACTATACAGCAACTGAGGAAAATCGGAATAAGCTACTCAATGACTTGAAAGAAAAACAACCTAAGGTGATTGTGGTAAATGACAAGGTGCCAGTCTGGTCTGAAGTAGAAACAATCTTGAAAGAAAATTACCAACAAGTAAAGACTGATTACTCAGAGTTTAAAGTCTATAAAATCAAATAACAAAATCAATATCTTGTGTATTTTTAAAAATTTTAGGATTTTTAACACAAGATATTGATTTTTCTTTTTAGAGTGGTATAATACTTTTTAGAAAGAACATTTTAGAAAAGAGCATGCATATGATTGCACTAGAAGAAAAAATTACAATTTTGCCAACTCTCTTCGTCGAGAAACGAGATGGGAGACGTGTTGTATTTGATGTGGATAAGATTGACAAGGCTTTCCACAAGGCGGCAGACAAGGTTATGGATGTGACACCCTTGGTTGAAAAACGCCTCAATGCTCTGACTGAGCGAATTGTCACAGAAATTCATAGTCGCTTTCCACAGGGGGTTAAGATTTACGAAATTCAAAATATCGTAGAACATGAACTCCTTGAAGCCAAAGAATATGCGCTGGCTGAGGAGTATATCACTTATCGGACACAGAGGGATTTTGAGCGCTCAAAAGCGACAGATATCAACTTTAGTATTCATAAGCTTCTTAATAAAGATCAGGCAGTTGTCAATGAAAATGCCAATAAAGATAGCGATGTTTTTAACACCCAACGTGATTTGACTGCGGGGATTGTTGGGAAGTCGATTGGACTCCAAATGCTTCCTAAGCACGTAGCCAATGCTCACCAAAAGGGGGATATCCACTATCACGATTTGGACTACAGTCCCTATACACCGATGACCAACTGCTGTTTGATTGATTTCAAGGGGATGTTGGAAAATGGTTTTAAGATTGGAAATGCAGAGGTAGAAAGTCCCAAGTCTATCCAGACTGCAACAGCTCAGATTTCCCAAATCATCGCCAACGTGGCTTCTAGCCAGTACGGTGGTTGTTCAGCTGACCGTATCGATGAAGTCTTGGCGCCTTATGCAGAGAAGAACTACCAAAAACACCTCAAAGATGCAGAAGAATGGGTCTTGCCTGAAAAACGGGAAGATTACGCTTGGAAGAAAACTCAAAAAGACATCTACGATGCTATGCAATCCCTTGAGTATGAAATCAACACCCTCTTCACTTCAAATGGCCAAACACCTTTTACCTCGCTAGGTTTTGGTCTAGGAACTAGCCGTTTTGAGCGTGAAATTCAAAAAGCTATTTTAAACATTCGTATCAAGGGTCTTGGTTCAGAACACCGTACAGCCATCTTTCCTAAGCTCATCTTTACGCTTAAAAGAGGTCTTAACTTGGAAGAAAGAACTCCCAACTACGACATTAAGCAGTTGGCTCTTGAGTGTGCAACCAAGCGGATGTACCCAGACGTCTTGTCTTACGATAAGATTGTCGACTTGACAGGTTCTTTTAAGGTGCCTATGGGTTGCCGTTCGTTTCTTCAAGGGTGGAAGGATGAAAATGGTGTAGAAGTCAATTCAGGTCGGATGAATTTAGGCGTTGTGACGGTCAATCTTCCTCGCATCGCCCTCGAGTCTGAGGGCGACATGAATAAGTTCTGGGAAATCTTCAACGAGCGTATGAATATCGCAGAAGATGCCCTGGTTTACCGTGTCGAACGAACCAAGGAAGCGACACCGGCAAATGCTCCTATTCTTTATCAGTACGGTGCTTTTGGCCATCGTCTAGGTAAAGAAGAAAGTGTTGACCAGCTCTTTAAGAATCGTCGGGCAACCGTTTCGCTGGGCTATATCGGCTTGTATGAAGTAGCGACAGTTTTCTTTGGTAACAGCTGGGAAAGTAATCCAGATGCTAAGGAATTCACGCTAGACATCATTCGCGATATGAAACGCCGTGTAGAAGAGTGGTCTGACCAATATGGCTACCATTTCTCTATCTACTCAACACCGTCTGAAAGTTTGACAGACCGTTTCTGTCGACTAGATACAGACAAGTTTGGTTCTATTCCTGATATTACAGATAAGGAATACTACACCAACTCTTTCCACTACGATGTTCGTAAAAATCCAACACCGTTTGAAAAATTAGACTTTGAGAAAGTCTATCCAGAAGCAGGTGCGTCAGGTGGTTTCATCCATTATTGTGAGTATCCAGTCCTTCAGCAAAATCCTAAGGCTCTGGAAGCTGTCTGGGATTATGCTTATGACCGTGTGGGTTATCTGGGGACTAATACTCCAATAGACCGTTGCTATAAGTGTGACTTTGAAGGGGATTTTGAACCAACTGAGAGGGGCTTTGCTTGTCCTAACTGTGGCAATAGCGACCCTAAAACAGTAGACGTTGTTAAACGGACTTGTGGCTATTTAGGTAATCCTCAAGCGAGACCTATGGTCAATGGGCGTCACAAGGAAATTGCAGCGCGTGTCAAACACATGAATGGTTCAACGATTAAAATAGCTGGTCACCAAGTAACCAATTAGAAAGAAATGAAATGGGAAAATATCAATTAGACGATAAGGGGCGTGCACAAGTGACCCGTTATCACGAGAAACACTCTAAAGGTGGAGCTGGTAAGAAAGAACGCTTGCTCAACCTCAGAGAACAATTTTTAAATAAGAATAAGAAGAAATAAAAGTGAGAGTCAGCTCTCGCTTTTCTCATAGTGGGAGGTAAGGATGGAATTACGCAGACCAAGATTAGCAGATAAAGAAACAGTTTTAGAGATGATGGCAGAGTTTGAAAAGAGCCAATCAGCCCATGATGGCGGATTTTGAGATACAGAGAACTTTGTGTATGAAGAGTGGTTGGAAACAAATATGCAAAAAGAAATGGGAATAAACTTGCCTGAAAATCGTGTTCCTTCTATTCAATTTGTATCATTTGATGATGCAGGTCATACTCTAGGATTTTTGAATCTGCGATTGAGACTGAATGAGGGTTTACTGAATTATGCTGGCCACATTGGCTACTCCATCCGTCCATCAGAAAGAGGCAAAGGTTATGCAAAAGAGACTCTCCGTCAGGGCTTGAAAGTTGCTAAGGAAAAGAATATCAAGAAAGCTCTGGTGACCTGTAGTGTGAATAATTCTGCTAGTAGAGCAGTCATTTTAGCAAATGGTGGGCTCCTTGAGGACGTTCGTAATGGTGTGGAGCGTTATTGGATAGAGGTAGCGAATGAATAATCCAAAACCACAAGAATGGAAAAGCGAGGAACTCAGTCAAGGGCGTATCATTGACTACAAGGCCTTTAACTTTGTGGATGGCGAAGGCGTGCGTAACTCTCTCTATGTATCAGGTTGCATGTTTCATTGCGAGGGATGTTATAATGTTGCCACCTGGTCCTTCAATGCCGGAATTCCCTATACAGCAGAATTAGAAGAACAGATCATGGAAGATCTCGCTCAACCTTATGTTCAAGGCTTGACCTTGCTGGGAGGGGAGCCTTTTCTTAATACTGGGATTCTCTTGCCACTTGCTAAGCGGATTCGGAAGGAATTGCCAGACAAGGACATCTGGTCCTGGGCCGGCTACACTTGGGAAGAAATGATGTTGGAAACTCCAGATAAACTGGAACTCTTGTCACTGATTGACATTCTTGTCGATGGACGATATGATCGAACTAAGAGAAATCATATGCTCCAGTTTCGAGGTTCGTCTAACCAACGAGTTATCGATGTGCAAAAATCGCTCAAAAGTGGGCAAGTAGTGATTTGGGACAAGCTCAATGACGGAAAAGAAAGCTATGAACAGGTGAAGAGAGAATGAAGAAAAAAGACTTAGTAGACCAACTAGTCTCAGAGATCGAGACGGGGAAAGTCAGGACACTGGGAATATACGGTCATGGAGCTTCGGGTAAATCAACCTTTGCTCAAGAATTGTACCAAGCTTTAGATTCTACTACAGTAAATTTGCTAGAAACAGATCCTTATATCACCTCAGAACGCCATCTGGTAGTGCCAAAGGACGCACCAAATCAAAAGGTGACAGCTTGTCTGCCGGTGGCGCATGAACTTTTACCTCTTCCTCCCTACTCATCTGAGTACAATCCTATTGAGAAAACATGGGCTCATATCAAAAAGCACCTCAAAAAGCACCTCAAAAAGGTATTACCAAGTTGCAATACCTTTTACGAGTCTCTTCTGTCCTGCTCTTGTTTCAATTAACTATATCTATAGAGTAACATAAATCTCAAAAAATGGGGTGCCCCCCTCTGTTTGTTATGCAAAAAATAGAAGATAGGATAGAGAATCGCTTTGATGATTTCAATCATATCTTCTATTCAAATAGTTAGCTCATTAAATTAATGATATTACTGAGTTCAATTCCCTCTCTTTTAATATCTTAAAGCCTCCCAATATCCATGACAATGAGATATTTTAGCTAAAATCAAAGAGTGTTCACAAAATTTGATGTAATAAACTCTTGATTAACATTGTTAAAATTGATTATTCAAAAATTTCCGGAGTTGCCTTTGTTTAACAGTGTTCAACCCCCATATATCCGATACTAACATCATCAATATAACAAGTGCAAAAATATATCCCATATTTGATAATGATGATAACGATGAAAAATAGGAGAAGTACACAGTCTTACTGAGATAAACTAAATTTAATCCTGTAGTTATTAGCACTGCACTAAAGAAAGATAAAAGAAAAATTAATATATTGTCAAAAAATATTATTGAAAAAATATACTTTTTCTTATACCCTAAGCTATATAAAATAGCTAACTCTTTTGATCTATTGATTATATATCCCTTATTTAAAAATGCAACTACTAATCCTATGACCAGAGAAATTACAGTCGAACCAACTATCAATATTCTCACTAAGCTACCATAAATATCACTAAAAGTTCCTGACCTCATATCATATCTGGAAGCTAATCGATACTTAGGAAATAGTT
The DNA here is from genome assembly GCF_013276335.1 of Streptococcus sp. 2100. NCBI lineage: Bacteria > Bacillati > Bacillota > Bacilli > Lactobacillales > Streptococcaceae > Streptococcus > Streptococcus sp. 2100. The sequence continues at coordinate 107,082 of NZ_VMKV01000031.1, forward strand.
TTTGCAGATTTTTAGAAATAGTCTCTACATCACCAGTTATTTTTATTAACAATCCATCTTTGCTCGTCCCTACAGCATTTACATAATTTTCATAACTATCTACAATGTCTTTACTAGCCTTTGATGTTTCAGGAGTCAACGATAATATTTGTTTGTGATGCTCATATGATTCTTGACTTAAAAAATATTCAAGATTAGATTCTTCAAAATAAGATGAGTAAATTGGATAATTTGATTTCAAACTATTTTGATAATATGTTTGATAAACACCGCTAATTATTACTTTATCATTCTTTTTTTCCTTAGAGTATATATTTGCTGTTTCCAAATCAATTTCTTTTCTAAGAACTTTTTGATAGTCTTCAGTATTTAAATGTTGCAAAATAAAAGTATCTGGTACTAAAACTTCATTACTGTCATCCTTTGGATAGTCACCTGATAACAGGATTATATTCTCAGAATTATAATCTGAAATAAAGTATTTAGGAACATCGAGTTTTTGGAAATTGAATGAAAGTGAAGAAATTTTATTCCAGCCATAGTTAAACTTTCTTATTTTACTAGAAAAATCTTTTTCAGAAAAATTTAAATTTAAACTATTATAAGCATTGTTATAATTAGATTTTACACCATGATTAAATAAAATTACCTTCTCAATTCCATCAATAGATTCAACTTGTTGTTTATCTTTATCCGAAAAACCTATTCTCTTACCATCATAAGGGCTTTGTATATTATTTTCATTATAATCTTTTATTGTATCTGTATTGAGTTGCTGAGTAGATGCCACTATGACTCTTTCACTTATTCCAGAAAAAAAACTCTCAAAACTAAGTAAAGAAGCTGAACGATACGCAGTAAAGCCTAGTATAAAAATAGATATTATTAAAGTCATAGGAACTATTAGAAGTAATTGCCTCTTCATATTTCGAATTGACTTATATTTTACATAATCTATAGTAAAATTAAAGGGAATTTTTCGAGTATTTTCGTTGAAGTTATCAGATAACTTTATATTTTCCTCTGTTCTCCTGACTTCTTTAATTGTTTTATCTTTTATCTCATATACAACATCTGCCAAATTAGCCAACTCTCTATCATGAGTGATATAGAAAATAAGAATCCCTCTATTTCTAAGTTTTTGTAGATATTTAAAAACTAATTGGCTGGTTGAAGTATCTAAGTTTCCTGTAGGTTCATCTAATAGTAAAATCTTTGGTTTTTTTATGGCTGCACGTGCAAGAGCTACCCTCTGCTTTTGCCCTCCGCTTAACTCAAAGCAAAACTTAGATTTCAAATCAAAAATATCTAATTCTTTCATGATACTTCCGATATCTGAATCCGGTGCATTACTTGCTAATTTTAAATTTTCAAAAACAGTAAAGTCTTCCAAAAGTTTATAATCTTGAAAAACTAATCCTATCTTTGATTCTCTTAACTGCGCCCATGTATCCAAACTATATTCTTTTGCGTTTTGCTTGAATAAAGTATACTCTCCTTCATACTCCTGATCTAAACCAAATAAAATATTAAACAATGTTGATTTACCTGTTCCGCTTTCACCTATTAAAGAATAAATTTTATTTGAGTCTTCTATATTGAGTGTAACTGAATTCAAAACTATTTTTTCTTTATATTTTTTGTCAAGATTTGAAATTTTCAACATACCTTTTACTCTCCAATGACATCTAAAAATAATATGAGAACCTGCTGTAGAATCACGGTACTAGTTAATTTTAAAATAGTTCAAATTTATGTCAGTATGATTTTATTATTTTTAATTGACTAAGCACCATGGATATATAATATATTTTCCCAAAAATAAAAGTTGAGTTNNAACTCAACTTTTATTTTTGCTATTTTGAAGGGTTAGACATTAGCCAAAAGTACTAATATTCAGACACATAAAGTTTTTATGAATTAAACCAAGGTGTATGCCAATATCTATTGTTTATAATAACTTGCCCCTGTCTATCTAAAGCAGGTTGCCCCCAGTAACTATTAGAAGCTGATTGATTAGGCCCTATTGTGTGATTACTATAGCCAATCCAAGAACCATCTGCTCGGATTACTCTAAAAGTAAAGTGACCTACCTCATTAAAAGAATTAGAGGTCCCTACTCCTGAAACACCGTTTACGTCAAATTGGAAATTAGAAAACCATGAACCTTGTGCGGCGAATGCAGCAGTCCCAGAAATAAGAGATAGTGAAGCAAGAGACAGAAATATTAATGATTTAAATTTTCTTAACATATTTTTTCCTTTCTTATTAAGTAATGCGCTTTTTAATTTAAACGAAGCAACAATTTTCTATCAGTATACTTCAAAACATTGATGTGATTATACTTACTATCATTAAATTTAACGATAATATCATTGCCACTAACGACATATATGTTGTTGATGGCTTGGTTTATATTGCCAACCAAGATATTTGATAAATCTGCATCTACTGTATTTTTTTTAAAAATTGCCTTCGTTTTCATAAAATATAAATAGACATCATTACTTATTTGTATTGCTTGATAATTTGAGAGTTGTTCAAAATTATCTAAATCTGCTTTAACAGATATAGAATAATCTTTATCGGTTTTTATTACCGTTACTTGTAAAGACTCTAGTGGAATAATTTCTCTTGTACTGTCTTGATATACTTTCCAGCCCCAATACCCCAAAAATAGCAAAATAATCCCAATAATCGCTAATAAAAATTTTTTTCTAATCATAGCTTACTCACATTCCAATCTTATTGAAGAAAATCTAGTTTATAGTTCCATTTACAACATCTTAACTAATTTCATTCATTGGCGAGAGCTTGCTAAACTCCCACAAATTCTACCAATATTTTTGAGAACTAAAATTAGTCCTCTCAATGAAGGTATAATAATTTTTTCTTAAAACATCTCCCCCTCCGTTTTTGTTTTGGTTTGTCCTATTTTTTAAATTATATTTACATCTCTTATTATACTCTATTATTTTTAATTTGACAACGCTTTCGCTGTTTTATTTCTTGATTTTTTGTAAAACTTTTCATCAAAAGCGATTTCATCCCAAAAAAAAGAAAAAAACCTAACAAATCCCTTGCAATCGCAGGGGCTTTGTGTTATTCTATTATGGTGCTGTAAATTACAGCTTTAGCTTTGATGCAAGAGGTTGCGACACGCTCGGTTGCATTGCCACGCAACGCCGCGTCGGTTTTCTTGTGGAGCTAGCCTATTATCTTAAATAGACGAAAAGGAGAAAAAAATGGCAAACAAAAAAATCCGTATCCGTTTGAAAGCTTACGAACACCGTACGCTTGACACAGCGGCTGCAAAAATCGTAGAATCAGCTACTCGTACAGGTGCACAAGTTGCGGGTCCAATCCCACTTCCAACTGAACGTAGCCTCTACACAATTATTCGTGCGACTCACAAATACAAAGACTCTCGCGAACAATTTGAAATGCGTACACACAAACGTTTGATCGATATCGTTAACCCAACTCAAAAAACAGTTGATGCTTTGATGAAATTGGATCTTCCAAGTGGTGTAAACGTAGAAATTAAACTTTAATCTAAAATATAAAAGAGCAGAGGCTGGTGTTTCAATCTAATTGAACACGGGCTAAACTCGGTGTGAAAAAGATAAACTTCCTAGTGTCTGCTAGACACTGCGTCAGTTTCCTATTTTCACTTTGAGTTTGACGCCCTTTGTATCTTAGACCTGAGCATAAAAAACGCTCGTTAAAAACTTTTTGAATAAAAAATATAGAAAAGGAACTATTTTCTCATGACAAAAGGAATCTTAGGGAAAAAAGTGGGAATGACTCAAATCTTCACTGAAGCTGGCGAATTGATCCCTGTAACAGTTATTGAAGCAACTCCAAACGTTGTTCTTCAAGTTAAAACTGTTGAAACAGACGGATACAACGCTATCCAAGTTGGTTTCGATGACAAACGCGAAGTATTGAGCAACAAACCTGCTAAAGGACATGTAGCGAAAGCTAACACGGCTCCTAAGCGCTTCATTCGTGAATTCAAAAACGTTGAAGGCTTGGAAGTTGGTGCTGAAATCACAGTTGAAACATTCGCAGCTGGAGACGTTGTTGACGTAACTGGTACTTCTAAAGGTAAAGGTTTCCAAGGTGTTATCAAACGCCACGGACAATCACGTGGACCAATGGCTCACGGTTCTCGTTACCACCGTCGTCCAGGTTCTATGGGGCCTGTTGCACCTAACCGCGTATTCAAAGGTAAAAACCTTGCAGGACGTATGGGTGGTGACCGCGTAACAATTCAAAACCTTGAAGTTGTACAAGTTGTTCCAGAAAAGAACGTTATCCTTATCAAAGGTAACGTACCAGGTGCTAAGAAATCTCTTATCACTATCAAGTCAGCAGTTAAAGCTGGTAAATAATAAGGAAAGGGGAATACAGTCAAAATGGCAAATGTAACATTATTCGACCAAACTGGTAAACAAGCTGGCGAAGTTGTTCTTAACGATGCAATCTTTGGTATCGAACCAAACCAATCTGTTGTGTTTGATGTGATTATCAGCCAACGTGCTAGCATTCGTCAAGGAACTCACGCAGTTAAAAACCGCTCAGCTGTTTCAGGTGGCGGACGCAAACCATGGCGTCAAAAAGGAACTGGACGTGCTCGTCAAGGTTCTATCCGCTCTCCACAATGGCGTGGTGGTGGAATCGTCTTCGGACCAACTCCACGTAGCTATGCGTACAAACTTCCTCAAAAAGTTCGTCGCCTTGCGCTTAAATCTGTTTACTCAGAAAAAGTTGCTGAAAATAAATTTGTAGCCGTTGATTCTCTTGAATTTACAGCTCCAAAAACTGCTGAATTTGCAAAAGTTCTTGCAGCTTTGAGCATCGATTCTAAAGTCCTTGTTATTCTTGAAGAAGGAAACGAATTCGCAGCTCTTTCAGCTCGTAACCTTCCAAACGTGAAAGTTGCGACTGCTACAACTGCAAGTGTTCTTGACATCGCAAATAGTGACAAACTTCTTGTTACTCAAGCAGCTATCTCTAAAATCGAGGAGGTTCTTGCATAATGAATTTGTATGATGTTATCAAAAAACCTGTCATCACTGAAAGCTCAATGGCTCAACTTGAAGCAGGAAAATATGTATTTGAAGTTGACACTCGTGCACACAAACTTTTGATCAAGCAAGCTGTTGAAGCTGCTTTCGAAGGTGTTAAAGTTGCTAATGTTAACACAATCAACGTAAAACCAAAAGCTAAACGTGTTGGACGTTACACTGGTTTTACTAACAAAACTAAAAAAGCTATCATCACACTTACAGCTGATTCAAAAGCAATCGAGTTGTTTGCTGCTGAAGCTGAATAATCTAAGGAGGAAATATCGTGGGAATTCGTGTTTATAAACCAACAACAAACGGTCGCCGTAATATGACTTCTTTGGATTTCGCTGAAATCACAACAAGCACTCCTGAAAAATCATTGCTTGTTGCATTGAAGAGCAAGGCTGGTCGTAACAACAACGGTCGTATCACTGTTCGTCACCAAGGTGGTGGACACAAACGTTTCTACCGTTTGGTTGACTTCAAACGTAACAAAGACAACGTTGAAGCGGTTGTTAAAACAATCGAGTACGATCCAAACCGTTCTGCAAACATCGCTCTTGTACACTACACTGACGGTGTGAAAGCATACATCATCGCTCCAAAAGGTCTTGAAGTAGGTCAACGTATCGTTTCAGGTCCAGAAGCAGATATCAAAGTCGGAAACGCTCTTCCACTTGCTAACATCCCAGTTGGTACTTTGATCCACAACATCGAATTGAAACCAGGTCGTGGTGGTGAATTGGTACGTGCTGCTGGTGCATCTGCTCAAGTATTGGGTTCTGAAGGTAAATACGTTCTTGTTCGTCTTCAATCTGGCGAAGTACGTATGATCCTTGGAACTTGTCGTGCTACAGTTGGTGTTGTCGGAAACGAACAACATGGACTTGTTAACCTTGGTAAAGCAGGACGTAGCCGTTGGAAAGGTATCCGCCCAACAGTTCGTGGTTCTGTAATGAACCCTAACGATCACCCACACGGTGGTGGTGAAGGTAAAGCACCAGTTGGTCGTAAAGCACCATCTACTCCATGGGGCAAACCTGCTCTTGGTCTTAAAACTCGTAACAAGAAAGCGAAATCTGACAAACTTATCGTTCGTCGTCGCAACGAGAAATAATATTAAACTAGTCGCTTAAGTAACTAGTAAATCCGCCAGCTCGGTAGCGCTCCATGAGAGCGCAAGCCGCTGTGGTACAACATTTAAAGGAGAAAATATAAAAATGGGACGCAGTCTTAAAAAAGGACCTTTCGTCGATGAGCATTTGATGAAAAAAGTTGAAGCTCAAGCTAACGACGAAAAGAAAAAAGTTATTAAAACTTGGTCACGTCGTTCAACGATTTTCCCAAGTTTCATTGGTTACACTATCGCAGTTTATGACGGACGTAAACACGTACCTGTTTACATCCAAGAAGATATGGTAGGTCACAAACTTGGTGAATTTGCACCAACTCGTACTTACAAAGGTCATGCTGCAGACGACAAGAAAACACGTAGAAAATAAGGAGAACATAAATGGCAGAAATTACTTCAGCTAAAGCAATGGCTCGTACAGTACGTGTTTCACCTCGTAAATCACGTCTTGTTCTTGATAACATCCGTGGTAAAAGCGTAGCCGATGCAATCGCAATCTTGACATTCACTCCAAACAAAGCTGCTGAAATCATCTTGAAAGTTTTGAACTCAGCTGTAGCTAACGCTGAAAACAACTTTGGTTTGGATAAAGCTAACTTGGTAGTCTCTGAAGCATTCGCAAACGAAGGACCAACTATGAAACGTTTCCGTCCACGTGCGAAAGGTTCAGCTTCACCAATCAACAAACGTACAGCTCACATCACTGTAGCTGTTGCAGAAAAATAAGGAGGTAAAATCGTGGGTCAAAAAGTACATCCAATTGGTATGCGTGTCGGCATCATCCGTGATTGGGATGCCAAATGGTATGCTGAAAAAGAATACGCGGATTACCTTCATGAAGATCTTGCAATCCGTAAATTCGTTCAAAAAGAACTTGCTGACGCAGCAGTTTCAACTATCGAAATCGAACGCGCAGTAAACAAAGTTAACGTTTCACTTCACACTGCTAAACCAGGTATGGTTATCGGTAAAGGTGGTGCTAACGTTGATGCACTCCGTGCAAAACTTAACAAATTGACTGGAAAACAAGTACACATCAACATCATCGAAATCAAACAACCTGATTTGGATGCTCACCTTGTAGGTGAAGGAATTGCTCGTCAATTGGAGCAACGTGTTGCTTTCCGTCGTGCACAAAAACAAGCAATCCAACGTGCAATGCGTGCTGGAGCTAAAGGAATTAAAACTCAAGTATCAGGTCGCTTGAACGGTGCAGATATCGCCCGTGCTGAAGGATACTCTGAAGGAACTGTTCCACTTCACACACTTCGTGCAGATATCGATTACGCTTGGGAAGAAGCAGATACTACATACGGTAAACTTGGTGTTAAAGTATGGATTTACCGTGGTGAAGTTCTTCCAGCTCGCAAAAACACTAAAGGAGGTAAATAACCAATGTTAGTACCTAAACGTGTTAAACACCGTCGTGAATTCCGTGGAAAAATGCGCGGTGAAGCAAAAGGTGGAAAAGAAGTAGCATTCGGTGAATACGGTCTTCAAGCTACAACTAGCCACTGGATCACTAACCGCCAAATCGAAGCTGCTCGTATCGCCATGACTCGTTACATGAAACGTGGTGGTAAAGTTTGGATTAAAATCTTCCCACACAAATCATACACTGCTAAAGCTATCGGTGTGCGTATGGGATCTGGTAAAGGGGCACCTGAAGGTTGGGTAGCACCAGTTAAACGTGGTAAAGTGATGTTCGAAATTGCTGGTGTATCTGAAGAAATCGCACGCGAAGCGCTTCGTCTTGCTAGCCACAAATTGCCAGTTAAATGTAAATTCGTAAAACGTGAAGCAGAATAAGGAGAAGGCATGAAACTTAATGAAGTAAAAGAATTTGTTAAAGAACTTCGTGGTCTTTCTCAAGAAGAACTCGCGAAGCGCGAAAACGAATTGAAAAAAGAATTGTTTGAACTTCGTTTCCAAGCTGCTACTGGTCAATTGGAACAAATAGCTCGCTTGAAAGAAGTTAAAAAACAAATCGCTCGTATCAAAACAGTTCAATCTGAAGCGAAATAATAGACTAGGGAAGGAGAAATTTCAATGGAACGCAATAATCGTAAAGTTCTTGTTGGACGTGTTGTATCTGACAAAATGGACAAGACAATCACAGTTGTAGTTGAAACAAAACGTAACCACCCAGTCTATGGTAAACGTATTAACTACTCTAAAAAATATAAAGCTCATGATGAAAACAATGTTGCCAAAGAAGGCGATATCGTACGTATCATGGAAACTCGCCCGCTTTCAGCTACAAAACGTTTCCGTCTTGTAGAAGTTGTTGAAGAAGCGGTCATCATCTAATCAAACCTGAAAGGAGAAAACTGAAATGATTCAAACAGAAACTCGTTTGAAAGTCGCAGACAACAGCGGTGCTCGCGAAATCTTGACTATCAAAGTTCTTGGTGGTTCAGGACGTAAATTTGCAAACATCGGTGATGTTATCGTGGCATCTGTAAAACAAGCTACTCCTGGTGGTGCGGTTAAAAAAGGTGACGTTGTTAAAGCAGTTATCGTTCGTACTAAATCAGGTGCTCGTCGTGCTGATGGTTCATACATCAAATTTGACGAAAACGCAGCAGTTATCATCCGTGAAGACAAAACTCCTCGCGGAACACGTATCTTTGGCCCAGTTGCACGTGAATTGCGTGAAGGTGGCTTCATGAAGATCGTGTCACTTGCTCCAGAAGTACTTTAATTGGTTGCTCAAAGAAAATTAAAACAAGTCTAGGAAGTAAAACGAAAGCATAACTTAAGTTAGGTGAGTTGAAACTGACGAAGGATTGCTTTGATTTTCGAAGAGCAAAAACAAACAAACTAGTCCCCTAGCTTCAAGCTAGGGTGCCCTTATGGGCGTAAGAAAAATCAAGGAGAAACCTAATGTTTGTAAAAAAAGGCGACAAAGTTCGCGTAATCGCTGGTAAAGATAAGGGAACAGAAGCTGTTGTCCTTACTGCCCTTCCAAAAGTAAACAAAGTTATCGTTGAAGGTGTTAACATCGTTAAGAAACACCAACGTCCAACTAACGAGCTTCCTCAAGGTGGTATCATCGAGAAAGAAGCAGCTATCCATGTATCAAACGTTCAAGTTTTGGACAAAAATGGTGTAGCTGGTCGTGTTGGTTACAAATTTGTAGACGGTAAAAAAGTTCGCTACAACAAAAAATCAGGCGAAGTGCTTGATTAATCACGAAGGAAAGGAGAAGTATAATGGCAAATCGTTTAAAAGAAAAATATCTTAATGAAGTAGTTCCTGCTTTGACAGAACAATTCAACTACTCATCAGTGATGGCTGTGCCTAAAGTAGATAAGATCGTTTTGAACATGGGTGTTGGTGAAGCTGTATCAAACGCTAAAAGCCTTGAAAAAGCTGCTGAAGAATTGGCACTTATCTCAGGTCAAAAACCACTTATCACTAAAGCTAAAAAATCAATCGCCGGCTTCCGTCTTCGTGAAGGTGTTGCGATCGGTGCAAAAGTTACCCTTCGTGGTGAACGGATGTACGAATTCTTGGATAAATTGGTTTCAGTTTCACTTCCACGTGTACGTGACTTCCACGGTGTTCCAACAAAATCATTTGATGGACGCGGAAACTATACACTTGGTGTGAAAGAACAATTGATTTTCCCAGAAATCAACTTCGATGACGTTGACAAAACTCGTGGTCTTGACATTGTTATCGTAACAACTGCTAACACTGACGAAGAGTCACGTGCATTGCTTACAGGCCTTGGAATGCCTTTTGCAAAATAATATAGGAGGTAAATCTAATGGCTAAAAAATCAATGGTAGCTAGAGAGGCTAAACGCCAAAAAATTGTTGACCGTTATGCTGAAAAACGTGCTGCATTAAAGGCAGCAGGGGACTATGAAGGTTTATCTAAATTACCTCGCAACGCCTCACCGACTCGTTTACATAATCGTTGTAGAGTTACGGGGCGCCCACATTCAGTTTACCGCAAATTTGGTCTGAGTCGTATCGCTTTTCGCGAACTTGCGCATAAAGGTCAAATTCCTGGTGTAACAAAAGCATCTTGGTAATTTAAGATATCAAGGGCGTCAAAACTCTAAGTGAAAATAGGAAACTTGACGAAGAAACTGAGGTTTCTAGGAAAGTTTATCTTTTTCACACAGAGTTTAGCCCGGGTTCAGTTGGGCTAGCCAATTTGAACACGAGCTACGGCTTTGGCAAAAAAAGACCAATTTTCTTTGGAGCATCGCTCCTGCATCAAATTGCCTATTTTTGCTCTTGCTGTTACGCTCTTTGTATCATGTATTAACTAGCAAGTGCAACTTGCAAACTACTAGTAAGAGGAGAAAAACAAAATGGTTATGACTGACCCAATCGCAGACTTCCTAACTCGTATTCGTAACGCTAACCAAGCTAAACACGAAGTACTTGAAGTACCTGCATCAAACATCAAAAAAGGGATTGCTGAAATCCTTAAACGCGAAGGTTTTGTAAAAAACGTTGAAATCATCGAAGATGACAAACAAGGCATCATCCGTGTATTTCTTAAATACGGACCAAACGGTGAAAAAGTTATCACTAACTTGAAACGTATTTCTAAACCAGGACTTCGTGTCTACAAAAAACGTGAAGACCTTCCAAAAGTTCTTAACGGACTTGGAATTGCTATCCTTTCAACTTCTGAAGGTTTGCTTACTGATAAAGAAGCACGCCAAAAGAATGTTGGTGGTGAGGTTATCGCTTACGTTTGGTAATATTTAGCTCCCAATTTCTTTGTGACTCTTCGTTATCGTCTCTTGCCTAACCCAAAGTTATGCCTGCGAGACGATGCCTAGATTCACTTTGAAATTGAAACCTAAATGTTCCTTTAAATCGAGAAATCGATTTAGCCCCGTGAAAACTGGCCGTTCTGGCCTGACAATTTAACAGGAGAAAATAAACATGTCACGTATTGGTAATAAAGTTATCGTGTTGCCTGCTGGTGTTGAAATCACTAACAATGACAACCTTGTAACTGTAAAAGGACCTAAAGGAGAACTTACTCGTGAGTTCTCAAAAGATATTGAAATCCGTGTGGAAGGTACTGAAGTAACTCTTCACCGTCCAAACGATTCAAAAGAAATGAAAACTATCCACGGAACTACTCGTGCCCTTTTGAACAACATGGTTGTTGGTGTATCAGAAGGATTCAAGAAAGAACTTGAAATGCGCGGGGTTGGTTACCGTGCACAACTTCAAGGATCTAAACTTGTTTTGGCTGTTGGTAAATCTCATCCAGACGAAGTTGAAGCTCCAGAAGGAATTACTTTTGAACTTCCAAACCCAACAACAATCGTTGTTAGCGGAATTTCAAAAGAAGTAGTTGGTCAAACAGCTGCTTACGTACGTAGCCTTCGTTCACCAGAACCATATAAAGGTAAAGGTATCCGTTACGTTGGTGAATTCGTTCGCCGTAAAGAAGGTAAAACAGGTAAATAATGTTGAGTGGTTGATTCTCAACCACCAACCTATTTTCCAACTTTGTGCATAGCACACGATTTAAAACTAAAGAGGTGAAAACTGTGATTTCAAAACCAGATAAAAACAAACTCCGCCAAAAACGCCACCGTCGCGTTCGCGGAAAACTCTCTGGAACTGCTGATCGCCCACGTTTGAACGTATTCCGTTCTAATACAGGCATCTACGCTCAAGTGATTGATGACGTAGCGGGTGTAACGCTCGCAAGTGCTTCAACTCTTGATAAAGAAGTTTCAAAAGGAACTAAAACTGAACAAGCTGTTGCTGTCGGTAAACTCGTTGCAGAACGTGCAAACGCTAAAGGTATTTCAGAAGTGGTGTTCGACCGCGGTGGATATCTATATCACGGACGTGTGAAAGCTTTGGCTGATGCAGCTCGTGAAAACGGATTGAAATTCTAATAGGAGGACACTAGAAAATGGCATTTAAAGACAATGCAGTTGAATTAGAAGAACGCGTAGTTGCTGTCAATCGTGTTACAAAAGTTGTTAAAGGTGGACGTCGTCTTCGTTTCGCAGCTCTTGTTGTTGTTGGTGACCACAACGGTCGCGTAGGATTTGGTACTGGTAAAGCTCAAGAAGTTCCAGAAGCAATCCGTAAAGCAGTAGATGATGCTAAGAAAAACTTGATCGAAGTTCCTATGGTTGGAACAACAATCCCACACGGAGTTCTTTCAGAATTCGGTGGAGCTAAAGTATTGTTGAAACCTGCTGTAGAAGGTTCTGGAGTTGCCGCTGGTGGTGCAGTTCGTGCCGTTGTGGAATTGGCAGGTGTGGCAGATATTACATCTAAATCACTTGGTTCTAACACTCCAATCAACATTGTTCGTGCAACTGTTGAAGGTTTGAAACAATTGAAACGCGCTGAAGAAGTTGCTGCCCTTCGTGGTATTTCAGTTTCTGATTTGGCATAAGAAAGGGGATAAAATGGCTCAAATTAAAATTACTTTGACTAAGTCTCCAATCGGACGCATTCCATCACAACGTAAAACTGTTGTAGCACTTGGACTTGGCAAATTGAACAGCTCTGTTATTAAAGAAGATAACGCTGCTATCCGTGGTATGATCACTGCAGTATCTCACTTGGTAACAGTTGAAGAAGTAAACTAATGAATTTTTAGGGGATGTGCACTATACCATCCCCTAAAACTAGATATAGTCATCTATGATGACGTCGTATAGGCGAGTTGATGGGGGAGACAACCTTTTCTCCCTTATCGGCGCTAGCATTTTACAAAAGAGGAGAAAATAAAAATGAAACTTCATGAATTGAAACCTGCAGAAGGTTCTCGTAAAGTACGTAACCGCGTTGGTCGTGGTACTTCATCAGGTAACGGTAAAACATCTGGTCGTGGTCAAAAAGGTCAAAAAGCTCGTAGCGGTGGCGGAGTTCGCCTTGGTTTTGAAGGTGGACAAACTCCATTGTTCCGTCGTCTTCCAAAACGTGGATTCACTAACATCAACGCTAAAGAATACGCAATTGTGAACCTTGACCAATTGAACGTCTTTGAAGATGGTGCTGAAGTAACTCCAGTTGTTCTTATCGAAGCAGGAATTGTTAAAGCTGAAAAGTCAGGTATTAAAATTCTTGGTAACGGTGAGTTGATTAAGAAATTGACTGTGAAAGCAGCTAAATTCTCTAAATCAGCTGAAGAAGCTATCACTGCTAAAGGTGGTTCAGTAGAAGTCATCTAAGAGAGGTGACCTATGTTTTTTAAATTATTAAGAGAAGCTCTTAAAGTCAAGCAGGTTCGATCAAAAATTTTATTTACAATTTTTATCGTTTTGGTCTTTCGTATCGGAACTAGCATTACAGTTCCTGGTGTGAATGCCAATAGCTTGAATGCTTTAAGTGGATTATCCTTCTTAAACATGTTGAGCTTGGTGTCGGGGAATGCCCTAAAAAACTTTTCGATTTTTGCCCTAGGAGTTAGTCCCTATATTACTGCTTCTATCGTTGTCCAACTCTTACAAATGGATATTTTACCGAAATTTGTAGAGTGGGGAAAACAAGGGGAAGTAGGTCGAAGAAAATTGAACCAAGCTACTCGTTATATTGCCCTTGGTCTAGCCTTTGTGCAATCTATCGGGATTACAGCTGGTTTTAATACCTTGGCTGGAGCTCAATTGATTAAAACTGCTTTAACTCCCCAAGTTTTTCTGACGATTGGTATCATCTTAACAGCTGGTAGTATGATTGTCACTTGGTTGGGAGAGCAAATTACAGATAAGGGATACGGAAATGGTGTTTCTATGATTATCTTTGCCGGGATTGTTGCCTCAATTCCAGAGATGATTCAGGGCATCTATGTGGACTACTTTGTGAACGTCCCAAGTAGCCGTATCACTTCATCTATCATTTTCGTAATCATTTTGATTATTACTGTATTGTTGATCATTTACTTTACAACTTATGTTCAACAAGCAGAATACAAAATTCCAATCCAATATACTAAGGTTGCACAAGGTGCTCCATCTAGCTCTTACCTTCCATTGAAGGTAAACCCTGCTGGAGTTATCCCTGTTATCTTTGCCAGTTCCATTACTGCAGCGCCTGCGGCGATTCTTCAGTTTTTGAGCGCTACAGGTCATGATTGGGCTTGGGTAAGGGTAGCACAAGAGATGTTGGCAACCACTTCTCCAACTGGTATTGCCATGTATGCTTTATTGATTATTCTCTTTACATTCTTCTATACGTTTGTACAGATTAATCCTGAGAAAGCGGCAGAGAACCTACAAAAGAGTGGTGCCTATATCCATGGAGTTCGTCCTGGTAAAGGTACAGAAGAATATATGTCTAAACTTCTTCGTCGTCTTGCAACGGTTGGTTCCCTCTTCCTTGGTGTGATTTCCATTTTGCCGATTGCAGCTAAAGATGTATTTGGTCTTTCTGATGTTGTTGCCTTTGGGGGAACAAGTCTCTTGATCATTATCTCTACAGGTATCGAAGGAATCAAGCAATTGGAAGGTTACCTATTGAAACGTAAGTATGTTGGTTTCATGGATAGAACAGAATAAAAGTATTTACTGATACTCTTCGAAAATCTCTTCAAACCACGTCAGCTTTATCTGCAACCTCAAAGCAGTGCTTTGAGCAACCTGCGGCTAGCTTCCTAGTTTGCTCTTTGATTTTCATTGAGTATAAATAGATGGAAAAGAAAATCTTGTACAAGTTCCTGACAATTTCTTTCTTTTCGTGTATAATAGTGGAAAAGAGCTAAAACGAGGTATGGTTATGGAAGCAGTCCTTTACTCAACATTCCGAAATCATTTAAAGGACTACATGAA